>NZ_RZSA01000287.1:0-6779 GCF_003998075.1 Mesorhizobium sp. M2A.F.Ca.ET.037.01.1.1
CTACCAACCGATGCTCTCCAACTGGCAGAATTACGGCGCCTGGCAGGAAGCCGGCGGCAAGGACGCGCTGGAGCGGGCGACCGAGCTCTGGCAGCAGGCCTTGCACGATTACGAGGAGCCGGTGATGGACGCCGCGATCCGCGAGGAGCTCGACGCCTATGTCGCGCATCGCCGCGAGGAGATCGCGGCTAATCCGGAAGCTTAGGAAATTTATGCAATGCCTTATGATCTTGTCATCCGCCACGCGACGCTGATCGCCGGCGACGGCTCGAAACCCTTCGGGGCCGACATTGCCGTCACTGGCGACAGGATCACGGCGGTCGGTCGGCTGGACGATGCGCAGGGCGTCGAGGAGATCGACGCGAAGGGCAAGGTGGTCGCGCCAGGCTTCATCGACGTGCACACCCATGACGACGGCGCGCTGCTAGCCCCGCGCGGCATGGACCCGAAGATCAGCCAGGGCGTCACCACGGTGATTGCCGGCAATTGCGGTGTCAGCCTGGCGCCGCTGCTGCTCGACAAGACCCCACCGCCGCCCTTCACGCTGGTCGGCGGCCGCGAGAATTTCCGCTTCGACCGTTTTGCCGACTATGTCGCCGAGCTGAAGCGCCGCGGCATCGCCACCAACGCCGCCCTGCTTGTCGGTCACACCACCTTGCGCCAGCGTTGCATGCCGGTGACCGATCGTCCGGCCACCGAAGCCGAAACGGCGGCGATGCAGGAAGCGGTTGCCGAAGCGATGGCCGAAGGCGCGTTCGGCCTCAGCACCGGCCTCGACTATCCACCGGCCGTCAACTCCTCGACCGACGAGGTCAAGGCTCTGGCCGCCACGGCGGCAGGCCTGGGTGGTCCCTATGTCACCCACACGCGCAACTATTTCGAGACGATGGACGGAGCCATCGAGGAAGCGATCGACATTGCCGATCACGCCGGCGGCAAGCTCTTCATCTCGCACCACCAGTGCACCGGCCGCGCCAATTTCGGCAAGAGCCGGCCCTCGCTGGAGCGCATCGACCGGGCGCGCGAGGCGATGGATATCGGCATGGACGTCTATCCCTATGCCGCGAGTTCCACGGTGCTGCGCCTGGAGCGCTGCGACACCGGGCTGAAGATCCTCATCACCTGGTCCGACCCGCATCCGGAGATGGCGAGGCGCGAGATCGCCGACATCGCGCGCGAATGGAACTGCACCGAGCGCGAGGCCGGCGAGCGTCTGCTGCCGGCCGGCGCCGTCTATTTCCAGCTGGACGAGGACGATGTGCGCAACATCATCGCGCATCCGCGCACCATGATCGGCTCGGACGGCCTGCCGCACGACATCCATCCGCATCCGCGCCTGTGGGGCACATTTCCGCGCGTGCTCGGGCACTACGCGCGTGATGTCGGCCTGTTCAGCCTGGAGGAGGCCGTATTCCGCATGACCGGGCTGCCCGCGAAGGAATTCGGCATCGCGCAACGCGGCCTGCTGGCCGAAGGCAACTTCGCCGATCTCGTCGTCTTCGATCCCGAGACGATCATCGACACCGCCACCTTCGAGGAACCGCGCCGGCCCGCCGCCGGTATCGAGCATGTCTTTGTGAACGGCGTATCGGTGTGGCGAAAAGGGAGAGCCACTGGAGCGCTGCCTGGCGCGGTTCTCAAGCCTTCGGCCTCAAAGCCGATCGTCAGAGGCGCATGCAACTGCGGCGCCGATCACAGCGCCTCGTAAATTCCATCGACCGTTTCCAGCGTGTAGGCAAATTCCACCGGCCGCGTGCAGCGCCAGCCGTCGAAGGGGTGGTCGGCCAGCGCCTTCAGCGCCTCGGGATGGCGAAGAATGCCGCCGCCATAAAGCCGGTTCGCCATGTCGAGCATGCCGGTGCGGTGCATGGCCTCCGTCATGCTGCCGCAGGCGTCCTTGACCAGCCAGACGCGAAACCCCTCGTAAACCGCGTCGAAGACGCTCGCGGTCACGCAGCTGTCGGTGAGCACGCCGGTGACGATCAGGGTCTCGATGCCAAGGGCGGCGAGCCGCTGCGAAAGATCGGTCCGCCGAAAGGCGCTTGGCCAATGCTTGTGGATGACGATGTCGCCGGGCAGCGCTGCCACCTCGGCGCAGATTTCGGCGCCGTTGCTGCCCGCCACCGCGGAGCGGAATTCCTCGGTCAGGATCTCTTCCTGCCGCGCATAGCCGTCGCGTTCCTCCGGCTTCACCCAGGCCTGCGCATGGATGACGGGCACGCCCGCCGCACGGGCGGCTCCGATCAGCGCGGCGGTGTTGGCGAGCACCGCGTCATAGCCGACGACCGGCCAAGCCGCGCCGGGGCGGTATTCGTTCTGCAGGTCGATGACGAGCAAGGCGGTCTTGGCGAGGTTCATGGCTGATCCAAGGGATTGTCGAAGTCTGTGACGAAGCGGAAGAGCAGACGGATCGCCTCATCGAGGTCGGCGATCTCCATCGCTTCATGCGGGTTGTGGCTGCCGTTCTCGTTGCGCACGAAGACCATGGCGGTTGGAATACCGGCGCCGGCAAAAGTCGCCGCGTCGTGTCCCGCCCCGCTCGGCACATGCGGTGCCCGCATCTGCAATTCGGTAGCGGCGCGATCCAGCTTGGCGGCCAAATCTGCCGACATCGTCGCCGGCTCCCAAGTGAAACGCTGCCCGAGTTCGAACGCTACGCCCCGCCTGGCGCTAACTTCAGCCAGAATAGTCCGAAGCCGCGCCTCGACACGTTCGAGAACCGTCGCTTCGGCGCTGCGCACATCCAGCGTGAAGCCGAGCTCGCCCAGAACCCGGCTGCCGCCATGCTGTGTCGGATCGGATTGCACACGGCCGAAGGTGATTGTCGCCTCATGGTCTTCGCGCTCCAGCGCATCCCATTCGATCTCAAGCGCGGCGACCAGATCGGCAAAGCCAAGCACGGCGTCATGCCGGGCGAAGCGCGGCTCGGCGCCGGAATGGGCATAGGCGCCAAGGCATTTGGCGTCGACATAGCGGAACCCGCCGGCAATCCCGGTGACGATGCCGACCGGCGCGCCAGCGGCGACAAGCCGCGGTCCCTGCTCGATGTGCACCTCGACGAAGGCCGCGATCCGCGCGGCATAGATCCCCGGAACCCCGCGCCGCACCGCATCGGGGTCGAACCCTTCCTCTCGCATGTGTTCGGCCAGCGTGCGGCCGCTGTCGGATCGTTTTGCTTCAAGCGCCTCCGGATCGAGCAAGCCAAGAGCCGCCTGGCTGCCCGGATAGGACAGCGGAAACCAGACGGCTTCCTCGGCGCGCGTGGCCAGCACGATGAGATCGCGCGGCAATTGGACGGCTTTCGCGACCAACTCGGCCATCACCGCCAAGCCCGCCACAACGCCGGCGGCGCCGTCGAAATTGCCGCCATGCGCCACACTGTCGAGATGCGAACCGACGACCAAAGCCGGCAGGTCCGGATCGCGGCCACTGAGCGTCAAATAGAGATTGCCGGCGGCATCGGTGCGCGCAACCGCGCCGAGCTTCTGCGCCTCCTCACGCACGAGGTTGTGGGCGAAGCGCTCGCCGGGTCCGTAGGCGATGCGCGTGATGCCCGGCGCATCGGTCGTGGCTTCAGCGAGTGTCTCCAGGATGCGCCCGGCCAGGTGACCTCCGGCCGTCAGGATGGCGCTGTTCATGAAGCAACCTTGCTGGCTTCGGGCGTGACATTGCGCAGACGGTGCGGTGTGAGATCGTCCAGCGACACGCCTTGCCTCGCGACATCGTCCGGCAGGCCGCCGCCGGCGATCAGGCTGGCGCAGACGCGCGACAGCGCCGGCGAGGTCTTGATACCGTAGCCGCCCTGCCCGACCAGCCAGACGAAATCCGGAAACTCGTCGTCAGGCCCGACCACCGGGGAGCCGTCGGCGACGAAGGTCCGCAAGCCTGCCCAGGAACGCGACACACGCTGCACCTCGATCGTCGTTGCCCGTTCGAGGCGCTCGGCGCCGATCGCCACATCGATGTCTTCGGCAAAGGCGTCCATCGGCTCCGACGGCGTGGCATCGGCCGGCGACACGAACAGCTGTCCGGCATCCGGCTTGAAATAGAACTCCGCGCCGACATCGTTGACCAGCGGCCAGTCGGCAATGTCGACACCTGAAGGTGCGGGGATGTTGAAAGCGGTGCGGCGCTTCGGCTGCAAGCCGACCGGGCGGACGCCCGCCATCGCCGCGATCTCGTCACCCCAGGCGCCGGCCGCATTGACGATCAGCGGCGCAAGGAATGCGCCCGCTTCCGTTTCGACCCGCCATTGTCCGCCTTGCCGACCGATGCCTTTGACCCCGGCCTTGGTGACGATACGCGCGCCCCGCGCCCGCGCGCCGCGCAGAAAACCCTGGTGCAAGCCGTTGACGTCAATATCCATCGAATGCGGTTCGATGTAAGCGCCGGCAAGATAATCCCGGCGCAGCACCGGAACGTGCGCGATCGCCTCATCCGGCCTCATCGCAACGATCGAGGGCACCAGCGCCTGCGCGGCCGCCAGATCCTCGCGCAACAGGTCGAGCTGGTCGGCGCGTGCCACTGTGATCATGCCGCGCTTGCTGAGCAGCGGATAATCGCAGAAGCCGGCAGGCGGCTCGGTGAGAAACGCCCGGCTGGCGAGCACGATGCGGCGGATGACGCCGTTGCCGTAATTCTCGGTGAAGCTAGCCGCCGAACGCCCCGTGGTGTGGTAACCGCAATGGCTCTCCCGCTCGAACAGCACGACCTTCCTGTCGCGCGAAATCTCGTACGCGGCGCCGGCCCCGGTCATGCCGCCGCCGATGATGATGACTTCGGTCTGCTCGCTCATCGATCCCCCCTAAACTGTTGCGCGCGCCACGGCAGGCGGCTCGCCCAGACGGCCGCGTCGGGCGCGATCGCGGGCGCCCCGCCCCTCGGCCAGATTCTCGGCAGGCGAATTCTGCGCGGCGCAATCCCGCAATGCGAGGTCGCTGACAAAAGGCACCGGCTTGCCGGCGATTGCCATGCCCTTCAGCCGCGCCCAGACGGCGCGCCGCTTGCGCACCTGATGCGACTGCAATTCGCTGATCTCGGCAATGTTGCTCTCGCGCTTGATCTCCAGCGCGCCAGCCTCGACGGCCGCGTCGAACAGCTCCAGCCCGCGCTTTGTCCGAACTATGATGCCGTTGAGCGGTTCATCCTCGACGGCTGGTCCGCCGTTCAGCCAGGCATCCGACACCGCGATATCCGCCACCTGGCCGATCGCATCGGGACAGATCTTGCAGCGCGGCTGGATCATCCATTTGTCCTCGTCTTCCCAGAGCTGCCGGTAGCTGATCTCGAAAGCGTGGCCGTCCTTGGTTTCGATGCGGTTCGGGCCGGGATTGCCATGACCCCGGTAGCGGAATAGGGCCAGCTCGTCCTCGCCGAGGCCAAAACGCTGCAGCACCTGTTCCGACTTGGTGAGGTCCGAGGCGCCGCCGCAGACGAAGGCGAGCGCATAGCGCATGTGCTCGTCAACGCGCGGATCGAGCCGCGCCAGGTTGCGCACGGCGGTGATGTCGCAAGGCTTGGCGATCAGCGCGAACGGCTCGCCGCGATCGAGGATGTCGTTGAAATCCACCAGCGTGGCCGCCGGCCCGTAGCGCGAGCCGGCGCCGTCGAGCACCGAAGCGCCGTCGAAGCTCAGCTTGCGTTCCGTGCGCATCGGCATGGAGCGCGACGCCGCGACATGCAGCACGAATTTTACGCGTCCCGAGCTGAGCAGGAATTGGCCAAGCGCCGTCAGTGTCCCACCGCCGGAGCCAATAAACCGGACCGTGGGATCGCCGGCGGAACCGAGCACGAGCCGCTCGACCGGTCCCCAGACCGTGTCCGTCAACGTGGCGTCATTCATCTGCGCGGGTGGCGGACCGGCGATGCGTGTTCCTGGGCAAACCGCGTTGATCTTCGCCAATGTCGGCTTGTCCAATGCCTTTCGTGCCACCGGCCGCTCGCGCCCTTCCGGTGTCATCACCATCTCGATGTCGCGCCCGGCCATCGACCGGCAGAGGCCGCAGCCGATGCAAAGACCGTTCTCGACGATCTCGCCAAGCGACAGTGGGTCGGCCGCGAGCGGTGCCTGGCTGCAACTGGTCTTGATCAGGCCCATCGCTGTCTCAGACCGGATCCGCGATGCGTTTGTACTGGTCGGGGCGGCGATAGAGCGCGAAGTTGAAGTTCACTTTGCGACACGTCTCGATGAGGTCGAGATCGGCGCGGTGAACGATGACTTCGTCGTCGAGCGACATCGCCTGCGCGGCAATCTCGCCGGTCGGCGCGATGATGCAGGAGCCGCCGATCAGTGCCTGGCCGTCTTCCAGCCCGGCCTTGGCGGCGGCGCCGATCCAGAGCGTGTTCTGATAGGCGCCGGCCTGCATCGGCAGGTGATTGTGGAACATGCGTAGATGTGCCAGCGCCGGCGCCTCGTCGAGCAGGAGCGGCGTGTTGTAGCCGAGCAGTGCCACCTCGGCGCCGTTGAGGCACAGCATGCGATAGGTCTCCGGCCAGCGGCGATCGTTGCAAATGGCGAGGCCGACGCGAACACCGCGAAAGTCATAGACCGGGAAGCCGAGATTGCCGGGTTCAAAGTAACGCCGTTCGAGATGCGTGGTCGTGCCCGCTTCCGGCTCGCTCGACCCCGGCACGTGCATCTTGCGATAGCGGCCGATGAAGGCGCCGTCCGGCCCGACAAGATCCATGGTGTTGAAATGGCGCGTGCGGTCCTCTTCCTGCGTCAGCTCGCAATAACCCAGCGCGAAACCGACCTTCAGGCGCGCGGCGGCATCGTAGAG
>NZ_RZSA01000288.1:0-6773 GCF_003998075.1 Mesorhizobium sp. M2A.F.Ca.ET.037.01.1.1
ACTACGAGCTGTTCGCCGAGCCCGACATCGCCAAGGCGCTGATCGCTTATTACTCGGCCAATCCGGATTTCATTTGGGTGAGCGACAACGCCCCCAACAGCAGGGCGCAGGATGCGGTGCGGGTGCTGGGCGAGGCGGCGAGCTACGGTTTGACGCCGGCCGACTACTCCGTCGACATTCCGGCGGCCGCGACTTCCGCCACGCCGGAAGAGCGGACCAGGGAACTGGTTCGGTTCGAGATGGCGCTGTCGGCGCGCGTGCTGCGCTACGCCCGTGATGCCCAGAGCGGCCGTGTCGATCCCAACCGGATGACCGGCTACTATGATTTCCCGGCCAAGCCGTTCGATTTGGAAGGGGCGCTGAAGACACTGGCGCATACCCAGGAGGTCCGCACCTATCTGGAGTCGCGGCATCCGCAGAATCCGGAATACCAGGCGCTGCGCGTCGAACTGGAAGCGCTCGAGGCCAGCGAGGAAAACGAGATCGTCGTCGATCCCAAGCTGTTGCTCAAGCCGGGTGAGAGCAGCCCGGAACTGCCCAAGTTGCTGACGCTGATTGCCCGCAATCTTGATGACGAGATGGGCGGCAACTATGGCGAGGTGCTCGCCCGCCTTGGCAAGAGCGTGGTTTACGACCCCGAGTTGGTGCCGGTGATCAAGGCGGTGCAGCAGCGGGAAGGCATGAAGGGCGACGGCGTCATCGGGCCGCGGACGGTGGCTTTGCTGGCCGGCGCTTCGAAGGCCGACAGGATCGAAAAGGTCAAGGTGGCGCTCGAGGAGCTGCGCTGGATGCCGTCCGATCTCGGCAGTCCGCGCGTCTTCATCAACCAGCCCTCCTTCACCGCCAGCTATATCGACAGTGGTGAGGAGAAGCTGAAGACCCGCGTCGTCATCGGCCGGGTTACCAACCAGACTGCCTTCTTCTACGATCACATCAAGCAGGTCGACTTCCATCCCTATTGGGGCGTGCCGCAGTCGATCATCGTCAACGAGATGCTGCCGAGGCTGCGCAGCGATCCCGGCTATCTCGATCGCGCCGGCTATGAGGTGACGGATTCGCGCGGCAGGCAGATCCCGTCGTCAGAGGTGGACTGGGGCGCCTATGGCTCTAAGATCCCATTCAGCGTGCGCCAGCAGCCGAGCGAGGCCAATGCGCTGGGCGAATTGAAGATACTCTTCCCCAACAAGCACGCCATCTACATGCATGACACGCCGCAGAAGTCCTTCTTCGCGCGCGACATGCGGGCGCTCAGCCATGGCTGCGTCCGGCTGCAGGATCCGCGCGGCATGGCCGCCGCAGTGCTTGGAACCTCTGTCGACGACATTGCCGAGAAGCTGAAGCACGGCCATTCGACCGAGAATGTCACGCGCGTCATTCCGGTCTATGTCGCCTATTTCACCGCCTGGCCTGATATGTCCGGCAAGGTCGAGTATTTCGACGACGTCTATGACCGTGATTCCAAGCTGATGCAGGCGCTGGACGCGACCGAAGCGGTGCGCACGCCGTCAAGCTGAGCGCTCTGACTTCAAGCAATTCCGGGCGGAAGGCTACGGCGATACCGCTCGGCCTGACCGCTTCACACTTTTCCTGGAATTGCTTTGATGAGCGGACGGCGGAAGCCGGCGTCGCGCCCGGCAATCAGCCAATAGATCAGGCCGGCCACGAGGCCGGCGCCCGCTATGATGCCCATGTCGGCCCAGCGTTCGGGATCATCGGCAGCGTCAGGCCAGATCAACATGAAGCCGGCCGCCGCGGCGGCGGCGCCGAAGACCATGTGCAGCCAGAAGCTGCGCAGCGAAAAGAACTCCGCGATCAAGGCGAAGACCAGCGTCTGCATACCCGTCAGGATGATCGTCACGAAGTAGACAAACATGCCGAGCGGCGGCACGACCAGCACGGCGACGGGGGTGAATTCCATAAGTCCGAAGTAGCCCGGCGCATTGGGCAGCGAGCTCAATATGGCGTAGATCACCACCACCGCGATCAACCCAGCAAGCACCGCGACCAGATAGCCGACGAGCACCATGAGGATGCGCTTCAGGACGTGGCCGATCATTGCCCATGCACTCCCGTGCCCGCAATCAGTGAGGGGCAGTCAGCCACCAAAGTTGTGACGATGCAAGGGCGGCCCATCGCGCCGGGTCTTTGCGCGTGGCACAGGAGTGTCCAGCGCCAAGGCACAGTGTGTGAAACCGGGCGGGGGCCTATGTGCTTCAGTAGATGGGGCGGAGCGTAAGGCGGGGAGGCGACGCGACCTATTTGGGCTCGCCGGTCACCGGGTCGTAGGTGATTTGGACCTTGGCCTTGTCGGTGGTGTAGTAGGTGATGGTGTAGCCGTCGCTATCCCAATCGACCTCCTTCACATAGCGGAAGTCGGTGCGGTGCTCGACCTTGGCAATGATCTCCGACAGCTTCTTGGCATTCTGCGGCGGCAGTGGCTGGTCGTCCGCCGCAAGGGCCGATCCGCCGGCAAGGAAGGCCGCGATACCGGTTGCTAAAACAACAGTGCGCATGAGAGCCCTCAAATCGCGTAATTGGCCAAGTTTCATATGGGCCTGGGTGCCGTCAGAAACCAGCACGCGGGCATGTTGGTTCCGTAGCGTGAAAATAACGCATTGTGAAGCCTGGCTCGACGTGGCCGATCTTCGGCCGGCAGCAGCCAAATCCAACATTGCCTGAGGACAAAAGAGTGCGTGATTCAATGGGTTACGGCACGATGCGGATGTGCCTTCCGGTATAACGAATGACTAAACCATGCGTTGGGCAGGGCGTTCGCCATATTAGCTGTTCTTGGTAGAGCTTTCGGAAAGACCCTGATAGAATTCTGGTCATAACAGGGTGGCAACTGCGCGCCGGACCTGCCGGGGATATCCATCGGCAGACGGCGACGCGTTTCTTTTGAGCGCAGGTCGCCTGTTCTGGACTGGACGCGGGGACTGGGGGCTCGATCATGGCTGAACGGAATTACACCCGTCAGCTTGCGACAATCATATCGATCGACGCCGTCGGATTCTCGAGGCTGATGGGCATCGACGACGAGCTCGCCGTTGCCGCGTTCGAGGAGAGGCGCGACATCATCGCCGGCAGTTGCGGCGCATTTGGCGGGCGCACATTCGGCGATGCCGGCGACAGCATCATGGCCGAATTCGGCAATCCGATCGAAGCCTTGCGGGCAGCCTTCGACTTCCAGGCGCGGATCGCAGCGCTGAATGCGGCGGTTGCCGAGGACATGCGCATGCCGTTTCGCGCCGGTATCAATACCGGCGATGTGATTGTCCGTGAGGGCCGTCTCTACGGCGACGACGTGAACATCGCCGCCCGGCTTCAGGAACTCGCGCCTCACGACGGCGTCGCCATCTCGGCGACGACCTGGCACCATGTGAAGGACAAGACAGCAGCGGTCTTTACCGATCTCGGCGAGTTCAGCCTGAAGAACATCGCTCTGCCGGTGCGGGTCCTGATCGCGGGCCGCGGCGGCAACGGGCCTGCCACGCCGGCCTCCTTCGCTTCTATCCCGGCCGCGCCCGGCCATTACAAACCCGTCCCCAAGGGGCCACCGGCAATCGCGGTGCTGCCGTTCCAGGGCAATGGAAGCGAACCGGACGTCGGCTATATGGCCGACGGCATTGCCGAGGACATCATCTACGGTCTTTCCAACACGCGCTGGCTTTCGGTCATCGCAAAGGGATCCAGCTTTCAGTTTCGCGACGACAGCCTGGGCACAAGGCTCATCGGCAATGCGCTTGGCGCGCGCTACATCGTCAGCGGCACGCTGGCGCGCCACGACAGGCATATCCGTCTCAACGCATCGCTTACAGACACGTCGAACGGGCGCCTGGTCTGGTCGCAACGCTTCGACCGCGATCTCGTCGACATCTTTAGGCTGCGCGACCAGGTCGGCAGCGAGATCGTTTCCATCCTCGACAAGGAGGTCGATCGCGCCGAGCAGGCGCGTACGTTCCAGGTGCCGTGGGAGAGCCTTGAGACTTGGCAATTGGTCAGGCGCGGCCGCTGGCACATGAACAGGCGCACACGCCGCGACACCGACATCGCGCTCGACTTCTTCGACAGAGCCTACCGGGACGATCCGAACTCGAGCGCCGTGCTCAACGAACTGGCCTGGTGGTATTTCTGGCGGGCCTGGCTGCGTTTCGGCGACAGCGACGACCTGGAAAAGGTAGAGGAGCTTGCGCGCAAGGCGCTGCTGATGGACAGCCTCGACGCACGCCCGCATGCCTATCTCGGCGCGGCCGACATCATGCGCGGCCTGCCGGCATTGGCGGCCGAGCACCTTGCCGAGGCGATCCACATCAATCCGAGCTTCGCCTTCGCCCGCTCGGCCATGGGCAGCGCGCAACTTTTGCTTGGCGACGCGGCCGGCGCGATCCCGTTCTTTCTCGATACCGAGCGGTTGAGCCCGTTCGACCTCTATCGCTTCCACAATCTGGGTGAACTGGCCGCCGCCTATTGCTTCGTCGAGGACTGGCCGGCCGCGATCGCCACAGCCGAGCGCTCGCTCAACCTGTCGCCAAGTTACTTCTACGCCAGGTTCCTGAAGATAGGCGCCCTGATCAGAAGCGGCAGGCATGACGAGGCAGAGCGCGAGCTTGCGATTTTCATGACCCGGCATCCTGACTTTTCCGAGCAGAGGATACGCTGGATACCGTTCGTTGACCCGGCCAAGAACAATTTCCTGATCGCCAATTTCGATCGGGCCAAGTCAGCCGCATGATTGCCGGGCCGACAACAGATGACTGTGAACGAATTCACATACGCCGGACCGATGCAAACCTAGGCCAGATGGTGCCGGCATCGCATTGACGTGGACAGCCGGGGGGCTTGAACGCGCATGATCACATTGAAGTACTTCTCCGCGGTCCGGGCCGCCCAGAAGAGCCAGCGTCCCGTCGCCGAAATGCCGCCGTTCGACATCTATCGACTGCGTTCCAAGGGCGGCATTGCCGCGCGCATCGCCGGCTTTCTTCTCGGCGATCCGCGCTGGCTGCTGGCGCTGCTGCGCCGCTTCTGGCCGAATCCCGGCTTCGGCAATTTCCTGCTCGTCACCAAGGGCGCGGATGTGCGCGACATATTGGAGCGCGGCGACGAGTTCGAGACGCCTTACGGGCCGGAAATGGCCGAGTTGGCCCGGGGCTCGAATTTCATTCTCGGCATGCAGGACGGCGCCGCATACCGGCAGATGAAGTCGGCCGTGCTGAGCGCGTTCCCGCCGGCGGAGGTCGAAGCAACCGTCAGGCCGATCGCCGAGCGCCATTCGCGCGAGATCATGACCCGCGCCAGCCCCGGCTTCGATGCCATTGCAGGCTTGATGAAGATCGTTCCGGTGCGCATCTGCCGCGATTATTTCGGCCTTCAGATCGATGATGAGACCGAATTCGCCGACTGGTCGATCGCGCTCAGCGCGCTGTTCTTTTCCGATCCGACGGCAAATCCCACCACGCGCCAGCTTGCCGTGGTCGGGGGAGATCGCCTGATCAAAATTATCGACCGCTCGATCGCCGCGGTCCGGGAAAAGGCGAACAAGGATGACAGGCCGCTGGCTCGCTTGGTCGCGCTGATGGACCAGGGACGCCTGTCGCTGCCCGACATTCATTCCATCATGCTCGGCATGGTCGCCGGCTTCGTGCCGACCAATGTGCTTGCCGGCAGCAATTGCCTGGATGTGATCCTGTCGCGAACCGATGCACGGCAGGCCGTGGATGAGGCCCTCGGCGCCGGCGATACCGGCAAGCTCGACCGGGCGATCATGGAAGCCATGCGCTTCAAGCCGATCTGGATCGGACCCTGGCGCTACACCAGGCGTGACGCGGTCATCGGCAAGGGTACCCGCCGGGAGCGCGTGGTCAAAGCCGGAACGGTCGTCATGCCGGCGACGCTCTCGGCGATGTTCGATCCGGAGATCGTGCAGCGGCCGAACGCGTTCGACACCTCGCGCCCGCATCGCGACTACATGGTTTTCGGTTACGGCATCCATCTGTGCATCGGCGCGGAAATCGCCCGCATTCAGATCGGGGAATGCATCCGCGCCCTGTTCAGCAAGCCGAAGCTGACCCGCGCGCGGGGCAGGGCTGGCAAGATGGTCAGTGTCGGCGCCTACCCGGCGAGCCTCAAGGTCGATTTCGAGCGCTCGCCGCTTTGCCGCACCGCCGAGCAGTCGATGGTGACCGTGGTCTGCCCGATCACCCGACCGATGCCGCTCGATGCGGTGCGCGACAACGTCGCGGATCTCGGCAATCCGGCGATCGGCGAAATCAGCGCCGCGCTCGACAAGGTTGGCACCATTCATTTCACCAGCCTGGCCGTCGCTCCCACCGGCAAGGACGAAAAATCGGGGGCCGAGACCGGCGCGCTGGTGTTGGAAATCTCGGGCGACGGCAGCACCGACGATGTCATTGCCGCCATAGCGCAAGCGATCGGTCACCGGCTGAGGCCGATTTTCAGGGATGTCTGCGGCCTCCCGGACGGCGGTTCGCTGGAAGACTTCCTGAAGAGGAAGCACATCGAGATATCGCCGTCTTTCGGCAGCGCCGCCGGGCTGGTTTTCTCCGGCACGCCGGGACATTCCGTGCGGCGGATCCTGGCCGAGGCCAAGCTCGCCGACAGCGTGCGTGAGATCGTCGAAAAGCCGCGCGCGGGCACCGGCAATGCGATGGATGTGCTTGCCGAGGCGCGTCGCCATGTCCAGTGCCTCGGGCAATTCGGCTGGGCATTCGAGCCCGCCGAAAGCCTGCTGGAAAGACCGCCCGGCCACTGGT
>NZ_RZSA01000289.1:0-6766 GCF_003998075.1 Mesorhizobium sp. M2A.F.Ca.ET.037.01.1.1
AGCTCCCAGTCCTGCGCATCCACCGCGCGGTCGATGGCGTCGGCGATGCGGATCACCGCGCGCTCGTCGGCAAGCGCCTGCCAACCGGTCGCCTCGGCTCCACCGGCATCGACCGGCGCCAATGCCATGCCAGCCGCAAAGGTTACATGTCTCAACGCATTCATTTCGTCTCTCCTTGAGGCATCAGCCCGCCGCCGATGTGTTGATGCCAATATGGGCTGGCTTGAGAGCACGATAAGATTGCATTGTTCGCAAAGACTATGCGATATCATTCATGAATGGATCGCGATCTGCTCACGCATCTGCCGGTCATCGTCGCCGTGGCGCGGCGCGGCGGCTTTGCGCTTGCCGCGGCCGAACTCGGGATGAGTCCATCCGCCGTGAGCCATGCGGTGCGGCTCGTGGAAGAGCGCGTCGGCCAGCCGCTCTTCGCCCGCACAACGCGCAGCGTCTCGCTGACCGAGGCCGGCAAGGCGCTGGTGGAGACGGCGGGCCCTGCCCTGCAGGACATCGCCGAACGGATGGACCGGATCCGCGGCGTGAAGGGAAGGCCGGCCGGCCTGCTCAGGATCAATGCCTCCAACATAGCGATCCCCCTGGCGGTGACGCCGGTGGTCGCGGCGATGGCCGAACGCTACCCCGATGTGACGGTCGAGATCGTTGCCGACCAAGGACTTATCGATATCGTCGGCGAAGGTTTTGATGCCGGCGTCCGGCTGGGCGAGATGATCGCGCAGGACATGGTCACCGTCAGGATGACGCCGCCGTTCAAAGCCGTCATCGTCGCCTCGCCCACCTATGTCGGAAAGCATGGCCGCCCGCGCGCCGTGGCCGATCTCGCCGATCACAACTGCATCGGCTACCGGCTGGTTCGGTCCGGCGCGCTGTACCGCTGGGACCTGAATGACAACGACAAGGATGTCGTTGTCGAGACACGCGGCACGGCCATCGTCACGGATTCGCTTGGCGCCATCGATCTGGCGCTGGCCGGCGTCGGGCTCGCCTACGTTTTCGAGCCGCTGGTGCGCGCCGACCTTGCAGCCGGCCGCCTCGTCCAGATCCTGCCGGATACGGCGATCGAGGAGCCGGGCCTCTTCCTCTATTTTCCGCGCCGCGCGTCGATGGCGCCGAAGCTCAGGGCCTTTATCGACATCGCACAAGAAATCGGCCGAGCATCCATGCGGACACCCGGCCGAGTTGCCTGAGCTCGTGAGCTCTTCACCTTAAGGGAAACGCGATGCGCTCCCCTTGGATCGGAGCTATTTCTTGACCGCTGCCGCGACTTCCGCCGCGAAATCGGTCGTTTCCTTCTCGATGCCCTCGCCCAGCGCGTAACGCAGATAGGCGGTGATCTTCGCCGGAGCGCCGATCTCCTTCTCGGCATCCTTCAGCGCCTTCTCGACGGTGATGTCGGGATTGAGCACGAAGGCCTGCTTCAAAAGCACGACCTCTTCATAGAACTTGCGCAGGCGACCCTCGACCATCTTCTCGATGATGGCTTCCGGCTTGCCCGACTGGCGCGCCTGATCGGAGAAGATCGCCTTCTCGCGCTCGACGAGCGCCGGGTCGACTTCCTCGGCGGTCAGCGCGACCGGGTTGCTGGCGGCGACATGCATCGCGACCTGGCGGGCAAAGGCGTTGGCGGCATGCTCGTTGCCGGTGGTCTCGATGGCCACCAGCACGCCGAGCTTGCCGAGACCGTCGGCAACCGCGTTATGGACATAGGTCGCCACCACGCCATGCGGTACGGTGAGCTTGGCCGAACGGCGGAAACCCATGTTCTCGCCGATGGTGCCGACAGCGTCCTTGATGGTGTCGGTGACCGACTTGTCGGAGCCCGGATACTTCGCGGCGGCGACCGCCTCCGTCGTGCCATAGGCGAGCGCGACCTTGGCGACGTTGGCGACGATCTCCTGGAAGGCAGCATTGCGGGCAACGAAGTCGGTCTCGGAATTGACCTCGACGACCGCAGCTTCACGCACGCCGGCATCGACACCGATCAGGCCCTCGGCGGCGGTGCGCCCGGCCTTCTTGTCGGCCTTCGAGATACCCTTCTTGCGCAGCCAGTCGACGGCCGCTTCCATATCGCCGTTGGTCTCGTTCAACGCCGCCTTGCAGTCCATCATGCCCGCGCCGGTCAAGTCGCGGAGTTCTTTGACCTGTGCAGCCGAAATCGTCATTGTCGCCTCTTTGTTTCAAATGCGCCGACGCACCAACCGGGACTCGGGTGATGCGCTCGGCAAAAGCGCTTTAGCGCGCCAACTTATTGGAAAGATGAAGGCCGGGTTCCGGCCTTCGATATCAAGCTTCCGGAGCTTCGCTGGCCGGAGCGTCAAGCGCCGGCTCGACCGGAGCCTCGGCCGAAGCGCCGATGTCGACGCCGAGCGCGCCCTGCTGGCGGGCGATGCCGTCGATGGCAGCCTTGGCGATCAGGTCGCAATAGAGCTGGATGGCGCGGGCCGCGTCGTCATTGCCGGGGATCGGGAAGTCGATCTTGTCCGGATCGCAGTTCGAATCGATGATGGCCACGACCGGAATGCCCAGGCGCTTGGCCTCGAGGATGGCGATCGCTTCCTTGTTGGTGTCGATGACGAACATCAGGTCCGGCGTCGAGCCCATGTCCTTGATGCCGCCGAGAGCCTTGTTGAGCTTCTCGCGTTCGCGGTCGAGGTTCAGTCGCTCCTTCTTGGTGAGGCCCTGGGCCTCGCCGGCCAGCGTCTCGTCGAGCTTGCGCAGGCGCTGGATCGAATTCGAGATCGTCTTCCAGTTGGTGAGCATGCCGCCCAGCCAGCGGGAGTTGACATAGTACTGGGCCGAACGCTGCGCGGCGTCGGCGACAATGTCGGAGGCCTGGCGCTTGGTGCCGACGAACAGCACGCGGCCGCCCTTGGCGACGGTGTCGGACACCTGCTTCAAGGCCTGGTTCAACAGCGGCACCGTCTGCGACAGGTCGATGATGTGGATATTGTTGCGGGCGCCATAGATGTAGGGCGCCATCTTCGGGTTCCAGCGATGGGTCTGGTGGCCGAAGTGAACACCAGCTTCCAAAAGCTGGCGCATGCTGAAATCTGGCAGAGCCATTCTTTAGTTCCTTTCCGGTTGGCCTCCACGGACACAGGCATTTCGGACGGAATGTCCTGATGCCACCGGAGGTTTCAGCCGGATTTCTCCCGGGCAGACACCAAAGTCCGTGTGTGGAATGAGCGCGGATATAGAGGGGAAGTCCCTTGAACGCAAGCCGTGCATCGCCGCGCGGCTCAACGTGCGGCAATCAGCGCACCGGTGCCGATCATCGCGCCGCCGGCGAACCTGTTCATCAGGCGCATGCGCCTCGGGGTGTCGAACCAACCGGCTGCCCGGCCGGCCATCGCGGCGTAGATGCCCATGGTGATGACATTGACGCTGATCACGACGAGCACCACCAGCAGGCCATCGGCGAAGGTCATGGTATCGAGGTTCAGGATCAGTGGCATGATGGAGGCGTGGAACAGGATCGCCTTCGGATTGCCGAGCGCAATGGAAGCGCCGAGAACGAAGGACCGCGACAGCCGCGCCTGCGACTGAGGAGATTCGTCCCGTTGTTTGGCGGCGGCTCGCCACATCCTGATCCCGAGAAAGACGAGGTAAGCGGCGCCCGCGTATTTCAGCAAAAGAAAAATCCATTCGAAGGTCTGGGCAATGGCCACCAGTCCGAGCAGCGCCAGGGTGACCAGCACGGCGTCGCCCGCGGCGACGCCCACGCCGGTGATGAACGCCCGGCCGAAGCCGCGCGACAAACCGTTAGTAATGACCGCGAACATCGCCGGCCCAGGCGTGGCGGCTGCCAATGTGATTGCGACGCAATATGCCAGGAACGCCGTCACCGTCATCGTCTCACCTTCCCATTCGGCACTCGCACACGGCGGAAGACCGCCACGATCTCCTCGCGGCTGCATTCGACGGCCCCGAGCCGCACCGCGCGGTCGCGCTCTAAGCCGGTTATATCGTAGTGCGGCGCCGACGTCTTGGGCGGCCCCTGGTAGGACGAGCGTTTGATGCCGAGTTCGGCAGCGAAGCGATGCAGTTCATCGACCTCATCGGCAAGGAGATGGCACCAGCGGTGGCCGGCCCATTTCCAGATCGCCGCATCGACATAGACAGCCATCAGCCTCGCCGCACTCCTTCAGCCCGACACATGGCGAGTTGAAGCCAGACGTGCAAGCGCGATCGCCTATCGTCGGGGCGCTGCTATTTCGAAGCCGGGCAGGGCTTGGTCTGGTCGAACAGCGACAGGTTCACCAGCTTGCCGGTCATCGAGAAGTCGCCATAGTCCATGACGAGGTCGCGGGTGATGCCGTTCTCGTGCAGCTTGAAGCTGATACGGTACTCCGGCACCTCTTCGCCGCTTTTGTCGGTATCGTCGAAATAGGCGATGTCGACCGGCCAGTATTTGTCCGAGGCGAGCTTGGCCAGCGCCGGCGCTTCCGGATCCGCCTTGTCGGATTCGGTCTTCTTGCCGACGATGACGGTGGTGCTCATCACCTTGTTGGCGTCCTCGGAGCCGTCGAACAGATTGGTCTGGTAGAAATTCTCGCCATTTTCAGCCTTGCCGATCAGCTCGACCAGATGCTGGGTCGGAAACTGTGTGGCCGCAAGCTCGAGGCTGCTCTTCTCGGGCTTGTCGATATCGACCTTGAGGCCCTTCGCTTCCCGCGTGGCCACCCCCTTCACCTCCTTGTCGAGGTTCTGGTCGACAAAGGATTTCGTCACGAAGGAAAAGGTCTTGCCTTCGGCATCCTCGAAAGTCGTCGTCTGCTGGTCGGTGAGCCTGGTGTTGTCGTTGGTGACGATCTGAGTGACGAAACGGAACTTGACCGTGTAACCCTCGCAGGCGGAGCCGTTGAACTCATAGACCATGCGGCCGGTGATGCCAGTGATGCCCGAACGATCGGAGGCCTTGTTGAGTGTCAGATCGTAGACCGCGCGATGCGCCTGCAGCGCGGGCACCGCAAGGGCCGGCGCCATTGGGAACGCTGCCGAAAGACAGGCGGCGGCGAGAAAAAGGCGCGTTGCGCGCATACGTTGCTCCGATCGTCGCGGCCGCGAGACAGGCCGCAGGGAAAGATGGTCCAGCTTAAAAAAAGTCGTGGCGGAAGCGAGGCAAAAATAGCAATTTCGGCCCGGCCAACGCGGCGCCTTCCAGCAATAGGGAAAACCAATGAGCGAAACAATCGAAAAGCGGCTAAGCGATCTTGGCGTGGCCATTCCGGCCGCCGCCGCGCCCGCCGCCAACTATGTGCCCTATTGCCGGACCGGCAACATGCTCTTCACCGCCGGCCAGCTGCCGCTGAAGGACGGCAAGCTGCAGGCAAGCGGGCTGCTCGGCCGCGACATCGACACCGCCGCCGGCAAGGAAGGCGCGAAATTCTGCGCCATCAACATCCTGGCGCAGGCCAAGGCGGCGCTCGGTGATCTCGAGAGGATCCGGCGCGTGGTCAAGATCACTGTCTTCGTCGCCTCCGCTCCTGATTTCGTCGAGCAGCATCTTGTTGCCAACGGCGCCTCCGACTTCCTGGTCGCGGCACTCGGCGAGCGTGGCAAGCACGCCCGATCCGCCGTCGGCACCGCCTCGCTGCCGCTCAACGCCGCGGTCGAAATCGAAGCGATCTTCGAAGTCGAGTGATGCCCAACATGACCGATCTCTCCTGGCTGATTGCCCGCCCCGTCGCGCATCGCGGCTTTCACGACATGAACAAGACCCGCTGGGAGAACACGCTGTCGGCCTTCGCCGCGGCGGCCGAACGCGGCTATGCCATCGAATGCGACGTGCATCTCTCGTCGGATGGCGTCCCGGTGATCATCCATGACGGCGACCTGAAGCGCCTGACTGGCGAGGACGGCTTCATCTGGCAACGCACCGCAGCCGAACTGGCGACGCTCAGGATCGGCGGCACCAAGGACCATGTGCCGACGCTGCAGGAAGCGCTCGACCTGATCGACGGCCGCGTGCCGCTGGTGGTCGAGCTGAAAGGCGTTCCCGGCCATGACGCGGGCCTGGTGGCAGCCGTCGGCCGGCTGCTCAAGCGCTACAAGGGCAAGGTGGCCATCATGTCGTTCGATCACTGGCTGATCCGCGACTTCGCCAGGGACGCGCCGGGCATCCCCGGTGGGCTGACCGCCTATGGCAAGGACAACCAGCTGATCGAGGCGCATTTCGCCATGCTCGCGCATGACCTCGCCTTCACCTCCTACGCCGCCGGCGACCTGCCGAACCCTTTCGTCAGCTTCGTGCGTGAAAAGCTGAAGATGCCCGTTATCACCTGGACCGTGCATGACCAGCCGGCGGTCGACCTCACCTTCAAATATGCCGACCAGATGACCTTCGAGGGTTTCGAACCCGGCCTGGTAAGAGTCGCTTGAGCCGGGTGCCTCAAACGTGACTTGTAGCTGCCCCGGCGAAGCTTAAATAAGCCCCATGGATCAAGGCGACGACGATGATGGACGGGCAGCGAACGCGGATTATGCGATCCGCGTCGCGGCAGGCATCGGCGCGTTCACATGCGAGGAATGGGACGGCTTTGCCGGGACCACGCGCGGCGATAAAGAAAACGGCTACAACCCGCTGGTTTCATTCGCTTTTCTGAGCGCCTTGGAAGATTCCGGCTGCGCTGTTCGGCGCACCGGCTGGCAAGGTCATCACCTTAGACTTGAAACCGCGCAAGGCGGGCTTCTCGGCGCTGTCCCTTGTTATCTCAAATCGCACAGCCAGGGGGAATATGTCTTCGAC
>NZ_RZSA01000028.1:0-15335 GCF_003998075.1 Mesorhizobium sp. M2A.F.Ca.ET.037.01.1.1
GCGGGACAGCGCCAGCGCCACCGGCTCGGCCCAGACATGGGTCTTGCCGCCGAAGCCGCCGCCGATCTCCGACGAGGTGACGCGCAGCTTCGAGGCTTCGAGCCCGAGCAGCTGGGCGCAATGCTGGCGGTAGACGAAATGGCCTTGCGTGCAGACCCACAGGTCCGCCGTGCCGTCGGCGTTGACGCTCGCCACGCAGGCATGCGGCTCGATATAGCCCTGATGCGTCTGCTCGGTCTTGAAGGAGCGCTCGACGACGAAATCGGCCTCGGCAAAACCTTTGTGGACGTCGCCATGGCCGAACTGCGTGCGCTTGGTGACGTTGGAAGGCTTGGCCGGCTTTTCCTCGAGGCCCTCGGTGAAGACCTGGTCGTTGATCAGCGGCGCGTGGTGGTGCGCGGCCTCGTCGACATCGGTGACATGCGGCAGCACCTCATACTCGACCTCGATCAGCTTCAGCGCCTGGCGGGCGATGCGGGCGTCGATCGCCGCCACCGCGGCCACCGCATGGCCGTCATAGAGCGCCTTCTTGCGCGCCATCGAGTTGTCGAGGATGTCGTACATGGCGGCGTCGCCATCGGTGAGGTCCGGCAGGTCCTTCGCCGTGATCACCGCCTTCACGCCGGCGAGCTTTTCCGCCTTGGACGTGTCGATGCTCTTGATCACCGCATGCGCATGCGGGCTGCGCAGGATCCGGCCCACCAGCTGGCCGGCCATGTTGAAGTCGGCGCCGTAGCGGGCGCGGCCCGTCACCTTGTCGATGCCGTCGGGGCGGATCGGGCGCGTGCCGACGGAAGCGAACTGGCGTCCTGAAAAGCGCGGATCGAAATTCATGGATCAGGCTCCCTTCATCACGTTCGCTGCGTCCTGGACGGCGCGCACGATCTTGTCATAGCCGGTGCAGCGGCAAAGGTTGCCGGCGAGGCCGAAGCGGATTTCCTCCTCGGTGGGCGAGGGGTTCTTCTCCAACAGGTCCTTGGCAGCGATCAGGAAGCCGGGCGTGCAGACGCCGCATTGCAGCGCCGCATGCTCCAGGAACTTCTGCTGCAGCGGGTGCAGCTGGTCGCCATGCGCCATGCCTTCGATGGTCTCGACCTTGCGGCCTTCCGCTTCCGCGCCCAGCACCAGGCAGGAGCAGACGAGCCTGCCGTCGACGATGACGCTGCAGGCGCCGCAGTCGCCGGTGCCGCAGCCTTCCTTGGCGCCGGTCAGGCCGAGGCGATCGCGCAGCACTTCCAGCAGCGTCTCGTCGGGCTGGCAGAGATATTCGACGGCATCGCCGTTGATCGTGGTTGATACAGCTACACCGGCCATTATTTGCCTCCCGCACGCTTGTAGGCGATTGCCGCGACGCGCCTTGCCAGCACGCCCGCCACTTTCCGTCTGAATTCGATGGTGCCGCGCTTGTCGTCGATCGGCCGGCAGGCGCCGGAACAGATCTTCGCCAGCCGCTCCAGCGTCGCCTCGTCGAGCTTCGAGCCGACCAGCACCTGGCCCGCTTCCTCGACCAGAAGCACCGTGGGCGCCGCGGCGCCCAGCGCCACGCGCGCGGTCTTGATCGCGCCATGCTCGTCCAGCGTCAGGTTCACGCCGGCGCTCACCACCGCGATGTCCATCTCGGTGCGCGGAATGAAGCGCAGATAGGCATCGCCCGCCTGCTCAGGACGCTTGTCGAGCAGGATCGCCTCGATGATCTCGCCCTTGGCGAGCGACGTGCGGCCCGGTCCCGTCGGCACGGTCTCGACGGCAATGGTGCGCTTGCCCGAAGGCCCGGCGACGACGGCCTTGGCCCCGGCGGCCACCAGCGCCGGCACGCTGTCGGCGGCGGGCGATGCGTTGCACAGATTGCCGGTGATGGTGCAGCGGCCCTGCACCTGCTTGGAGCCGATCAGGTTCGCGGCCTCGACCACGCCCGGCCATGCCTTGCGCACAGCCTTGTTCTCGCCCAGCACCGCGCAGGGCACGGCGGCGCCGATGCGGAAGCCGTCAGCCGTTTCCGTGATGTCGGCCAGGCCGCCTATGCGCTTGATGTCGACGATCAGCTCGGGCTCGATGAAGCCGCCCTTCATCCTCACCAGCAAGTCGCTGCCTCCGGCCAGGATGGCGGCCGGTCCTACCGCCTTGGCGAGCTCGCCAACGGCATCTTCGATTGAAAGCGGACGTATGTAACGCATCGTCTCCCCTTGGAGGTCATAACCAGATCGCCCGTTATAAAGCGTCTGGTTATAATGGCCATCCCGTTCATGCATGTGCGGGTTGGGCCAGAGCCATGCTCCAGATGCGCCCAGAGGCAGGACCAGGGCCAGTTCCTTCTCCCCGTCTCTATACGGGGAGAAGGTGCCCGAAGGGCGGATGAGGGGCGGCGCCGGCGCTGGTCATTGCCCGTCTCCGCCACAAACCGCAAAACTGCTATTCGCCTGACGCGATTGCCGTTCCCGATGTCCATACCGGCTCGAACGACACATTGCGCAACCCGGCCTTGCGCACCCGCTCGACGAACACGTCATTGACGAAGACCGGAGAAGCCCGCATCGGCAGCTTGAACACTTCAGCGCTCCCGATCTTCTCCGCGTCGAAGGCGTAGCGCTCGATCGCCAATATGTCGCCGCCGTCGAACCGCACGATTTGCGAGCGCGCCTCGTCCAGCGCGTCGATCACATGGGTGACGTTGAGCAGCCAGACCTCCTCGCCGCGCAGCGCCACAAGCTCGCCATAAGGCCGCAACGCCGCCGCCAGCGCCTCGACAGCCGGCCGGCGCAACAGCGGCGCATGCTCGCCGAGCCAGGGGAAATCGGAATAGAGCCGCTCGCCTTCCTCGGCGCGCCGCATCACCGGCGGCTTCCAGCCCTTGAGCGATCGTCCGTCGAGGCCGAAGAATTCCTCGTAGGCGTCGTCATCGGCCGGCAGCATCCATTCCTGCCCCTCCGACACGGCGAACTGATGGATGGTCGTCATCGCCCGATGGCTCCGCTGGTTTCGTTCGAGGATCGCGGTTCCAGGCGGTTCGCCGAAAGCGCGCGGGGAACATGCACCGGCCGCGCGCGCCGTTCAAGGAACTCAGCCGCGCAGCAGGCCAAGCCGGATCAGGCTCTCGGCGCAGGATATGATCGCCTCCTCGCGCGATCTGGGTGTCCAGCCCAGCAGGCGCTCGGCCTTCCTGCCCGTCGCGCTCATGTCGTAGTGGAGCAGCGGTACCACGCCATTGAGCTGCGCGTTGGTTTCGGCGGCGATGCGCACCTGCTCGTCGGGCCACACCTGTGTCGACACTTTTTCGGCCGCCTTGCCCAGCCGCTGCCGCAGCAGTTCGGCGATCTCGACCATCCACATGCTCTCGCCCACGGTTGCGAGGAAGCGTTCGCCCTTGGCGGCCGGATCGGTCATGGCGCGCAGATGCAGGTCCGCCACGTCGCGCACGTCGACGCAGCAGGAACTGACATTGAGGCATCCCGGCTGCCCCTCCAGCATGTTGGCGATCAGCCTGATCGAGTGCGAATAGTCGGCGCCCAGCACCGGCCCATAGACGGCGACCGGATTGACCGCAGCCAGTTCCAAGCCATTGCCTTCGCGCGCCACGAAATCCCAGGCGGCGCGCTCGGAAAGCGTCTTCGATTTCTGGTAGGGCGCGACATTGCCGTTGAGGTTGCTCCAGTCGGTTTCGTCGAAGGGCCGCCGGTGGTCCCGCTTGTGGCCGACGCCGATCGCGCCGAAGGCCGATGTCAGCACCACGCGCTTGACGCCGGCGTCGCGCGCGGCCCTGAGCACCCGAAAATTGCCGTTGACGGCGGGCCCGATCCAATCCTCCTCGCTGGTCTGGTCGCCGGAAGGCGTCGGCGAGGCGCCATGCATCACATAGTCGCATGCGGCCGCCGCTTCCGCCCATCCGCGGTCGTCGGTGAGATCGGCGATGACGAAGGAGAGGCGGTTTCCCGCATCGACGCCGCCGACCTCGAGGTGCGCGCGCACCTCCGCTTCCCGCCCTGGCGAGCGGATGGTCGTGCGCACGCGGTAGCCCGCCTTCAGCAGCGCCAGCATGCAATGTTGCGCGATGAAGTCGGTGCCGCCGGTCACCAGGACGAGTTTGTCGGTCATTTGATGACTCTGGGGTCTGGAATGGAGCGCCGCATCCAATGGCGATGCGTCGGATGGGCGCTAGGTAGGACGGCGCTTCTGAACTGTGAATGCTTGAAAATCCGCATTCTCTGCGCGAGAGTACGGAAATGACCGTCGATCCCTTCTCCGATGTTCTCACGCTCACCAATGCCGAGGCGGTCGTCACGGGCGGCTTCACCGCCGGCGGTCCGTGGGCGATCAGCTTCCCCGGACGCGACAAGATCAAGTTCTTCGCCGTGGTGAAGGGCAGCTGCTGGGTCACCCTCGAAGGCGAGCCAAAACCCTTCCGTTTCGAGACCGGCGATGTCGGGCTGCTGGCGGCGCGGCGCAGCTTCGTGCTCGCGAGCGACCCGAGCGTTCCACCGGTCGACGCGATGAGCCTGTTCACCGGCGCCGGCCGCACGCTGGCGACGCTCGGCGACGGCTCGGAATTCGCCCATATCGGCGGCCATGTCCTGCTCGATCCGGCGCGCGGCGGGCTGCTCGCCGATCTATTGCCGCCATGGATCCACACGCGCGCGGCGTCGCCCCAGGCGGCTATCTTCCGCTGGCTGCTCGATCGGCTGATCGAAGAAAGGGACGCCGGCCAGCCCGGCGCGCAGCTCGCCTCGGCGCAGCTGACGCAACTGCTTTTCATCGAGATCCTGCGCTCGCATCTCGACAGAGCGAGCCTGATGCCCGCCGGCTGGCTCAAGGCGCTGGCCGAGCCGCGCATCGCGCCGGCGCTGCGCCTGATGCATGGCGACCCGGCGCGCGCCTGGCATTTGGAGGAGCTGGCGAAAGCCTGCGCCATGTCGCGCACCTCATTCGCCGTCCATTTCAGGACGGTCGCCGGCATCGCGCCCCTGGCCTATCTGACCGAATGGCGCATGCGCCTTGCCGAGCGCGCCTTGCGCGAGGAGCGGACGCCCGTGGCCGTCGTCGCCCGCACGCTCGGCTATACGTCCGAAAGCGCCTTCAGCAACGCCTTCAAACGCGTCAACGGCAAGTCGCCGATGGCGTATCGGGCGTCGCTGAACGGCCGGAAGGGCTTCAGCCAGCCTTTGCCGGGCAAGGGCGCTGATGCCGTCCCGGCCTGACGGCATCGCCGGAAAGGCATGGCGCCGCCGGCGTGGGCGGACCAATCCGCGGCCGGGCACCGGCAATATTGTTATCGCGGCCTGCGGCCTGTAAGAGCGGGGATGACCTCCATTTCCCGTCTCGCCGCGCTCGCCCTGCTGGCTCTCATCACCTTCGCGACGCTGTCGCCCATCGAGCTGCGGCCACGCTTGAGCGACCCCAACATCGAGCGCGCCTTGGCCTACGTCCTGCTGGGGCTGGCCCTGGCGCTCGGGTTCCCGTCCCGCGTGACGCAGACCGTGCTGTTCGTTTGCGCGGTGGCCGGCGTTCTCGAGGTCCTGCAACTGTTCGACCCTGGCCGGCACGCGCGTTTTGTCGATGGCCTGCTCAAGGCGGCGGCCGGCGTCGTGGGGATTGTCCTGGGGCGCTTCGTCATCACGTGGGTAAGCCGCGCCGCCGAGCGGCGCTAGAGCATTCCAGCCGGCTCGGGCGGGTAGTGTTGCGACCTCATGCACGTCGTATTCAGAGGGCTCGCCGCAAGGATTTCCGCATAAGCTGCGGTCGAACGATGGACGATCCCGGAAGCCGATGGCCAAGAAGTTCGCCTTTCTCCTGGTGCGCGATTTCACGCTCTCGCCGCTGTCGCTGTTCATCGACACGCTGCGGCTCGCCGGCGACGAGGGCGACCGCAGCCGCCGGGTCGAGTTCGACTGGGAGATCGTTGGCGAGCGCGGCCTGCCGATCCGCGCCAGCTGTGGCGTCGAATTGCTGCCGACCAAGGCGATCGGCAATCCGGAGGATTTCGACAATGTCGTGGTGGTCGGCGGCCTGCTCGACACCAGCCGCAGGCTGAGTTCGGAAAAGGAGGCGTTCCTGATGCGCGCCGCCGAAAAGGGCGTGCCGCTGACCGCCCTCTGCACCGGCAGCTTCGTTTTGGCGCGCTACGGATTGCTCGACGGTTACAGCGCCGCGGTCAGCTGGTTCCACATCAAGGATTTCCGCGCCGAGTTCCCCGATGTGAGCGCCCATGCCGACAGCCTCTATTCCGTCGATCGCGGCCGCGCCACCTGCGCTGGCGGCACCGGTGCCGCCGACCTCGCCGGCTATTTCGTCTCGCAATTCATCGGCCAGAAGGCGGCCGAGAAGGCGGCCAAGATCCTGGTGCTCGACCGCATCCGCTCCAGCCGCGACGTGCAGCCGGTCGGCGACCTCTTCCCCGCGGCCGCGAGCCGCGCGGTGAAGCGGGCGCTGCTCCTGATGGAGAGCAACCTGCAGGAGACGCTCTCGGTCGCCGAGATCGCCGCCAGAATGAACTGCTCGCGCCGCCAGCTTGAGCGCCTGTTCGGCGCCGAGCTCGGCATCGGCCCGATGGCCGCCTACCTGGCGCTGCGGGTGCACTACGCAAAGTCGCTGCTGGAAGGCAGCGACCTCGCCATCGGCGAGATCGCCTATCGCTGCGGCTTCCCCAATGCCGGCCATTTCAGCCGCGTCTTCCGCCAGCAGACCGGCATCACGCCGACCCATCTGAGGCACCCGAACCGGACAGTGGCGAATGACGTTGCCAGGTAGCGGTGCCAAGTAGCGGGCCCTGTGCACGATCTCGGTAAAGCGGGCAACTCCGCCGGTGTCCAGGCCAATGCCGGCCGGTTGCTACGTTACCGCGATAACCTTTCCCGTTGCGCTAAGGCGACACAGGACTTTCGCTTGTCGCACTTGGACGCCATCTCGGAGCGCATAGGTTATTCGCACCTCGATCGGCGCCGCCAGACCGGCCTTGCGTTGGCGCATCGGACCGGCGCTGACCGCGTATACGCGCACGGCGCCAAGGGGCGTCGCGGCCGACCCGATCGCCGCACGGCACGCGCTCACGACGTTGGTCGGCGTGCCTGGCTTCGCTTTCAGCGATAACAGGGGCGCAAAAGGATAGCCCGCCGTGGATCGCCCAAACTCGCCGGCACCGTTGCTCGAGGGCTTGAGGGTGGATGGCAGGCCGATCGCGGTTGTTGCGCTTTTGGCAGAGAGAACGCTGGGGTCGTCGGGGGGCGCGGCGACCGTGGTGCCTGACGTTGCTGTGCCGGCACCTGTTGAAACGCCCGCGCTTGCGCTGTCTGGAGCACTGCCAACCGAAACGCCCGCGCCGACTGACCCTGTGTCAGCCTTCGCGGACGCGCCGACACTCGTCCCACCTGCGCTCGCCGACGCACCAACGCTTACGCCTCCTGTGCCCGCTGACGCGCCAACACTTGCGCCGCCCGCACCGCCGAAACTTGCCCCCACCCCTGCGGAAACACCTTGCGATCCGGCGCTCACTCCAGCGCCAACGCCAACGCCGCCGACCTTGCCGCTACCACCGACATCAAGGGCCGCCGCCGGTCCGGTAGCGACTGCTATCATCATGGCGACTGCCACGTATTTGCCCATTTCGGGACCCTCCTGCGGCATGCGTTCGTGCTAACCCAATTGTGCTCCTGGCGATGGTCATCGAGGCGGGGGCGGCAGCAAGGCGTCGGGGAGCGTAATCGTCGTCTCCACCAGATCCCGTTTCGGTGATCCTGGCATCTTCGCTTTGATCTTGCCCTGCAAGCCTGTTTGACGGACAAGTTTGCCATCCTGGCCGGCAAGGGAAACTGCGGCGGAACGCGTGGCGCGCTCTGTTTGCTCTGTGCGGCACGCACCTTGCGCGTTGACCAGTTCGATCGCCTTTCGCGCAGCGGTAAGGGCAACGGACATGTCGGTCAGTCTTTGACGCGCTTGCTCCAATGCTGCGCTCAAGTCGGCGGATGTCTGCTTTGCCGCGTCTCTTTCCCGACGGGCGCCGTCAAGATCGCTTGCGGCCGAAACCGCGTGGGCACGTTCCAGGTCCAATGCTTCGTTGGCATGTCTTGCGGCAGCGACCGCCAGCTGGAGGTCGGTGGCTCGCTCAGCCACGGCCAAATCTGCGCGTTTCTTTTCGGCGTCGGCGGCCTGGCGGGCCATGGCGAGTTCTTGCTCGGATTGCTCGACCTTATGCCGCTCATCGGCGAGCGATTGGTTCGCCTCGGCCAGGGACGCTTCCATGGCGCTGCGTGCTTCGTTCGAGGAAACGGCTTGTGCTTTCAGTCCTTCGATGACGCGCTGCGCCGCCTCCAGATCGAGTTTGAGGGCTTCGTTGCTCTGGTTCGCCTCATTCAGCGCTTTTGCTTGCTCCGCGGAAGTGCCGGCCAACACCTTTGCCTGCGCGCTCGCCTTACGCTCAGCGTGCTGGCTTAGGTCCAACTGAGCCTTTGTCGACGCCAGTTCGCCCCGCGCCGCAACGATCTGCTGCTGCATTTCGGCGCCATTGTCTGCGGGGGATATCGCCCCCAGGAGGAGGATGCATCCCGGAATGGCGCTCCACCTCCAGTGGCGCATGCTGAAGCGAACCCATGCCAGGCGTGTGTCGAACTCCTCGTAAGATCCATGTGTGAGTGTCACTGGCCACGGTCCTCTGTTTGCTGGGCATTCCTCGCGGTGCTCAAGAAACACGCCATAGTGGCTGCGCGTGCTTGGATTAAGATTTCTTCATTGTAGCAGTATGCCCCATGTTGAAGTGAATCAACAACTGTGAAAATCTTGCCGTTTTAGAATTGTTCCGACCGGTTATACCAGATACGTCTTCTGGCGTAGGAAGCATCATCCAAATGGACTAGATATCGGGCGTGGCCGTTCCGATGGTGAACTTGTCGACGGCCGTCGACCAGCGTCGGACGCTCAAAGCGAGATCATGCTTCGCATTCATGCGCTGCCTCGTTTTCGCCAGCGGGAAGAGCGAGAGTTCTCAATTGAACCAGATCGGCTATCTGCGGCTGGCGGGCGCAGCAGGCAATCCTTCACCCGGCATGGCCGGAGTCGCCGTGACAGCGGATGGGAAGGACCTGGTCACCTCGCATGCCCGGTCTGGCCGATTGCGCGGCGTGGAAACGAACCGTAGCTACGAGACGAGCGGCGGTTGCGTCGCTGTTTCAGCAGTCGAACTCGCCTCGGAGAGCCATGCCGCATTATCCCGACGCCATGCCCGGATCGAAGGCCCTGTTCGAACGCGCCAGGAAGGTGATGCCGGGCGGCAACACGCGCACCACGGTCTTTGTCGATCCGTTTCCGGTGTACGCCGAACGCGGGGAGGGGTGCCGGGTCTGGGATGTCGACGGCAATGCCTATTACGACTGCATCAACAATTTCACCGCGATGATCCATGGCTACGCCCATCCCGACGTCACCGCGGCCGTGGCCGGGCAGCTGCCGCTAGGCACCGCCTTCGGCGCGCCGACGCCGAGCGAGATCGAGCTCGCCGAGCTCCTGGTCGAGCGGCTGCCCTCGGTCGACCAGGTCCGCTTCACCAACTCCGGCACGGAGGGCGTGATGATGGCGATCAAGGCCGCGCGCGCCTTCACCTTGCGGCCGAAGATCGTCAAGATCGAGGGCGCCTATCACGGCTCCTACGATTTCGCCGAAGTGAGCCTGGATTCCTCGCCGGCCAATTGGGGTGACCTGCCAAGGTCTACGGCTTACGCCAAGGGCACGCCGCGCGGCGTGCTGGACGACGTGATCGCCGTGCCCTTCAACGACAGCGAAGCGTTGCGCGCCGTCTTCGCCGCCGAGGGCGACAGCATCGCGGCCGTGCTGATCGACCCGATGCCCAACCGCGCCGGCCTCATCCGGGCGCGCAAGGATTACCTTCAGGCCATGGTCGAGATCGCTCATGCGGCGGGCGCGCTGGTCATCTTCGACGAGGTCATCTCGTTCCGGCTGGGATGGTCCGGCGCGCAAGGCCTGTGGGGCATCGAGCCCGACCTGACGGCGCTCGGAAAAATCATCGGCGGCGGTTTTCCGGTCGGCGCGGTGGGCGGGCGCGCCGATATCATGGCGGTGGTCGATCCGACCGCCGGCAAGCCCGCGCTTCCGCATGGCGGCACCTTCACCGCCAATCCGGTGACGATGCGCGCCGGCCTTGCCTCGATGCGGGCGCTGACGAAAGAAAGCTTCGGCCATCTCGATCGGCTCGGGAATTTATTGCGCGATGGCGTCACCGCCTCATTCCAAAAGCACGGTCTTGCCGGCCAGTGTGTTGGCCTGGGCTCGCTGTTCAAGGTTCATTTCACCTCGCACCCCGTCACCGATTATCGCTCCGTCTATCCGGGCCAGGCCGAGCGCGCGAAGTCCGACGCCTTCCACAAGGGCCTGCTCGACCGCGGCGTGCTCTCCGCCAGCTACGGCCTGTTCGCGCTGTCGACGCCGATGACCGAGGCGGATGCCGGCGCCATCCTTCAAGCGATCGACGAGACCCTGGGCGACATCGCCGCGCAATCCTGAAGGCAGGCCACAGATGACAGCTTCTCCTCATGTCGTGGTGATCGGCGCGGGCACGCTGGGCATGTGCACGGCGCTCAATGTCGTCGAGCAGGGCGCGCGCGTCACGGTGCTCGAAGCGCAGTCGATCGCTTCGGGGTCGAGCGGCCGCTCGGTCGGCGTCGTCGGATCGCAGCTGACCGATCCGTTCGAGATCCTGCTGCGCGTCCATTCGCTGCGCCGGTTCCGCCAATGGGAAGGCGAGGGGCTACGCTTCAACCATATCGGCTATCTGCGGCTGGCGCGCACGCAAGCGCAGATGGCGCTGTTCGCGAAATCGGTCGAGATCCAGGGCGAGGCGGGCTTAAGGTCGCGCCTGGTCCGCGCAAACGAGCTCCGGGACCTCGTGCCGCACATCAATCCCGACGGCCTCGAAGGCGGGTTGTTCGGACCCGACAACGGCTTCCTCGATCCGCATGAAATGTGCAATTTCCTGGCCGGCATCGTGCGCGCCAAGGGCGGCGAGATCCGCCAGTACCGCAAGCTGCTTGGCGCAGAACGGCGGCCGGGCGGCTATACGCTGGAGACCAGTCATGGCCCGGTGGATGCCGACGCCGTGGTCAATGCGGGCGGCGCCTGGGCTCCGCAGGTCGCAGCACTTTTCGGCCAGCGCCTGCACATCTGGCCAGAGCGCCACGAAGCCGTCGTCATCCATCTCGACGCGCCGCTCGGCTACACCATGCCGATGGTGATGGACCTGGTGAACGGCGAAGGCAGCGGCCTCAACTTCCGCCACGAAAAACCGGGCGAGCTGATCGCCGAGATCCACAAGGTGAATTCGACCGCGCCGGAAGACCCCGACAATTACAACGACCAGTGCGAGGAGCAGTCGAAGGTCGATCTGGCGGAGCTGCTTCTGGAACGTGTGCCCGACCTGCCTGGCGCGCGGCTCGGCCGGGGCTGGGCGGGCCTCTACCCGGTGACCGCCGACCATCGCCCCTTTGTCGGGCCGATCGATGTCTCGGAGCCGGCGCTGATCACCGCCGCCGGCGCCGGCGGCTACGGCATCCAGCTCGCCCCGGTCATCGGCCAGATCGCCGCCGACTGGGTGCTTCAGGGCGCGCCGGTTTCGGTACCTGGCTCGCAGAGCCTCGCGCCATCGGCCGAGCGCAACATTCCCGGCCACTGACCGATGTGTTTTGACGGGGCCGAACGTCCAAGATGCGACCGTTCGCGTTAACCATCAATTAACTATCCGGTCGCCTTCAATAGTGTTCTGGAGGATACTTGAGTCTGGCCGCGAGCGATGGTCTCGCGACGCCGGAATTAGAAAAGAAGCGGCGCCATCGCCGCCATCTGCCGGGGAGGCGCCCAGCATCTTTGATGAGGAGCGCCGGCATGAACATCGAGGAAGCAGTCACTGCGGCGACGGCGGGGTCGGGAGCGCTTCTCTCCTGTCTCGGCCAGCCGGTCGTGGCCTATCACGTCACGGCCATCATGCGCGAAACCGACAGGAGTCATGCGCGGCGGATGCAGCTCGCTCTGCTGCGCCGAAGCATCGAGGCGCTTGTCGACGACGGTCTCGAAGACATCGAGGCCGAACGCTTCGCATCGCAGTTCAATGGTCGCGTTGGCTCGGCCTGGGATTTGTTGCACCCGGCGAGCGACACACCGCACTGATCGTTGGACGGTGACCCTCCATCGCTGGCCATAGGGAACAAGCCCGGGATGAGGTAGACTGCCGCTTACGTCTGGGCTGACGTTCTCGAACGGGGGCATGCGATGCAGGCGATACCGATAGCGCATCCGGCGGAGCAATCTGCCGCGATCTCGATACCCTCGCTAGGCGGCTATCCGACCGCCGTCTTGTGCTGGCTGCTTTCGGCCGGCGTCTATATCGCGGCCAAATGGGTGGCGCCGGAAATGCCGCCCTGGGGGTTGTGCTTCTGGCGGCTCTTGCTCGCCTGCGCCATCCTGTTGCCGATCGTGCACCGCCATCACGGCGCCATGCTGGCGCTTCTCAAATCCCGCCCCCTTGAGATCGTCGCCGTCGGCGCGATCGGCCTGACATTTTGCCAGGGCATGATCTACCGTGGACTGAACGACACTGACGCGACCACGGCCGGCATCATCATGGCGATGTCGCCGATCATGACCATGGTGCTGGCGCGCCTGGTGCTGGGCGAACCGCTCGGCCTCTGGAAGGCGCTCGGCGCGGTTGCGGCACTTGCCGGCATGCTGGTCATCGTCGCGCATGGCAATATCGGCGCGCTGGTGCAACTGCGCTTCAACATCGGCGAATTGTGGATCGTCGGCAGCGCCTTCTGCTGGGCGCTCTACACGGTGCTGCTGCGCCGCTCCAAATTCGGTCTCGAGCTTCTGCCATTGGTGGTCCTCCTGCTCGGCGCCGGCGCGCTGGTGGCGCTGCCGTTCCATCTCTGGGAGATATTCAACGACGAGCGCTCCGCCCTGAATGGCAATGGCCTGCTCGCGCTCGCTTATCTGGCCGGCCCCGGTGGTGCGCTGATGTATTATCTCTACAACAAAAGCGTCGAGACGCTGGGCGCCAGCCGGGCAAGCATGCTGCTCTATCTGCAGACGCTGTTCGTCGCCATCCTCGCCTATCTGCTGCTCGGCGAGAGCCTGCACGATTACGATTTGCTCGGCGCCGCCTTCATTGTCGTCGGTGTCGTGCTGGCAACGGTCATCAAGCCAAGGGCGGTTCGATCCAAGGCGTGAGCAGGCCCCAAAGCAGCTCGCTTAACATATGTGGATGTCTCCGCCGCCAAGTCGATCTATCGCCTTGGCGGGGCGGAGAGTATCGACATGGATTGCTTCACCAGGCTCGAAGCGTTGATCGACACCGGCAGCGCCGACGCAGTCGAGGAAGCTCGCGCTCTGCTCAAGCATCTCGCTGCCGGCTCACGCGCCACTTTCGACGCCGCCGACGAATTCCTGATCGAGTTGATGACCTTGGCCTTCCTGGTCGAGGCCGGCCTGGAAGCCTCTCACAACCCGGCGCGGCGCCTGGCGCGCCTCAGGCTCTCACGATTGAAGCTGCTGCTGCCTTGAACCGCCAAGCTTTCCTAAATTAGCCATTTTTGCTATTGGCTGCCCTTCGCAGCGGCGGCCTCGGCCGAAGGGGACCATGGCGATCGACAAGCGCGTGAACGCATGAACGGCCCTCAGCACAGGCTGGAACTGCGCGTGCTTGGCGATTTTCAGGTCACGCGCTACGGCCAGCCGCTGGACCTGCCGCCGTCGCGCAAGACGCGGGCGCTGCTCGCTTACCTCGCCGTCACCGCCAGGCAGCATCAGCGCGAGCGGCTATGCGAGATATTCTGGGACATTCCCGACGACCCGCGCGGCGCCTTGCGCTGGAGCCTCTCCAAGATCCGCCAGGTGCTGGGCGCCGACGAATCCGCTTTGAGCGCCGACCGCAACGCCGTCGTACTCAACATCGCGACGGACTATGCGCAGCTGGCGCCGCTGGTGAAGGCTGACCTTTCGTCACACTCGACCGAGGAGCTTGAAGCCGTCCTGGCCTCGATCCGCGGCGGCTTTCTCGCCGACCTCTCGCTCGAGCGCTGCTTCGACTATGAAGCCTGGCGACAGGCCATCGCCAGCGAGGTGGAGATCGTCGAGCTTGGCATCCTGCGCGAGCTGGTCGAGCGTCTGCCAGGTGAGCCGCGACGGGCGCTGCCCTTCGCCCGGCGCCTGCGCCGCCTCCTGCCGGACGACGCCGGCCTCGCGGCCGAGACCGAGGCGCTGGAGGAGAAGGTTCGGTCGGCTGCCGCTCAGGCCACCGGCCGCGCGCCGCAGGCTGCTCCCCCCACGCCGCCGCAGTCGCCGTCGAAACCCGGCGTGTTACCGCAGGATCCCGGCCGCGCCGTGCAATTCTGCCGGGCTCTCGACGGCACCAGGCTCGCCTATGCCAGCACCGGCAGCGGCTCGGTGATCCTGCGCGCCGCGCACTGGATGTCGCATCTCACCTTCGACTGGGACAGCCCGATCTGGCGGCACTGGATGCGTGAACTGTCGCGCCACAATCGGCTGGTGCGCTATGACGAACGCTGCAACGGCCTGTCGCAGCGGCAGGTCGTCGACATCTCGTTCGAGACCATGGTGTCCGACCTCGAACGCGTGGTCGAGGCGACAGGGCTCGACCGCTTCACATTGCTCGGCCTGTCGCAGAGCTGTGCGGTCTCGATCGCCTACGCCATCCGCCATCCCGAGAAAGTATCGGGCATGATCCTCTATGGCGGTTACGTCAAAGGCTGGCGGGCGCGGGGCGACGCCGGCGAGATCGCGACGCGCGAGGCCGTGGCGACGCTGATGCGCGAGAGCTGGGGCAAGCCGAACCCGATGTTCCGCCAGGCCTTCTGCTCCATGTTCATCCCCGGCGCCACCCACGAGCATTTCGCCTGGATGGACGATCTGATGCTGCGTACTGTCTCGCCCGACGATGCCTGGCGCCTGCAGAGCGCCTTTTCAGTGATCGACGTCAGCGATTTGCTGGAAAAGGTGAAGGTGCCGACGCTGGTGCTGCACGCGCGCGACGACAACGTCGCTCCCGTCGAATCCGGGCGCACCATGGCCGCGGGCATTCCCGGCGCGCGTTTCATCGAGCTCGAGAGCCAGAACCACATCCTGCTCGAAGGCGAACCCGCCTTCGAGGAGTTCATAGACCACGTCCGCGCCTTCATCGCCGAGACGGCGGGCAGGTAAGCGGATACGCGAAGTCCTCAACCCTTGGCGAGCGGCACGGTGAAAACCGTCGCGGTGCCGGTGAGGCAAAGCTCGCCGGCTTCGTTGCGCACCGACGTCTCCAGCTTCGTGATCGGCTTGTCGGCGCGCACCTC
>NZ_RZSA01000290.1:0-6765 GCF_003998075.1 Mesorhizobium sp. M2A.F.Ca.ET.037.01.1.1
CCACGAGTCTGGCTGTATTCTCGCTTTGCATTTTCTGCAAGGCGTCGACGTTGCTGGCCGTGTCGGCGATGGATTTGTCGGAGAAGCCGCCGACCGTCCGAATCGCCGCCGGATCGGACCCCCGCAGGGCAGCCATCAGACGGCTGATCTGCTCAGAGTTCCTGTTATCGGTCAGCTGCGCCAGCACGACGCTGCCCTTGGCTGAGGCGACATACTTTCCGGCAGGGTCGATGACCACTACCGACATGTCGGGATCATGTTGCGATAGGACACGGATATACTCTGCAATGACGGGCGCCTGATAATAGTCGCCACGGCCAAGCTGCAAAGTCATGCTCACCGGCTTTCCCGGCGCCAAATTGCGATCGACATTCTCAAGCTGGACGAAGTCGCCCTTGGCGACGAACTCGCCTTCGACAATGGAAGAACTGATCGGTATCGGGTCGATTGTCTTCTTGGCTTCCTCGCGGAATTTCGCGCCCCAGCCACCCGGCCCGGTGAACTCGCTGATATCGCCGGACACTACCCCATAAGCGAGCAACGGAATGATCATGAGAGCGATCAGGGTTACACTGTCGCCAAGGGAAAACCGTTTGATGCCATAGGCGAGAACTATCCCGATCAAGAGCACGGCCGCTGCGATGGCTGTTGCCAGCATTTGTCCCTCCGGGCGAACGTCGACCAATGGGCGATCTTTCGATCGCCCATTGGCAATTTCCATGAAGCATTTCACGCAGGAGCGCCCGGTCGTCACCGGACCGACTGGGCTCAGGCCGGCAGCGCGCCGGACTTCTTCGCCGTCCAGGTGGCCATATAGTCCATCAGGCCGGGGTTGAGGCAGTCATAGGGCTCGAGCCCAATCGATCTCAGTTGCGCGCGGATACCGTCCATGCGGCTGGGGTCGACGCCGGATTCGATGATCGAGGAGACGAAGGCGGCGAAGCCCGGCGGCGACCAGCCGTCCTCCTCGAAGCGTTCCGGATGGATGAAGGACAGGCCCTTGAAGGGATGGTCGCGCTCGACCGGGCCATGCATGTGGACGCCGCAGCCGGTGCAGGCGTGGCGCTGGATCAGCGCCGAAGGATCGACCACCTTCAGCTTGTCTCCATTCTCGGTGACGGTGACGTCGCCGGTACCGGCGACGGCCACGACCGAGAATATGGCGCCTTCCGGCTTCCAGCATTTGGTGCAGCCGCAGGCGTGGTCGTGAGCGATCTGGCCCTTGACCTTCACCTTCACAGGGTTGCTCGTGCAGAGGCAGACCAGCGTGCCGCCGGAGAAGGATGCGCTTTCCTTCGGCAAGCCATTGTCAATCTTCGGATGCAGTTTCTCGGCCATTCCATTCCTCCCATGTTTTACCACAGAGGTCGCCGGCGTTCCGGCCTGCGGCCTGGTGGCTTTCCTCAGTAAACCACGACGCTGCGGATCGACTTGCCCTCATGCATGAGGTCAAAACCCTTATTGATGTCCTCGAGCTTCAGCGTATGAGTGATCATCGGATCGATTTGGATCTTCTTTTCCATGTACCAGTCGACGATCCGCGGTACGTCGGTGCGGCCACGCGCGCCGCCGAAGGCGGTGCCCATCCAGGTGCGGCCGGTGACCAGCTGGAAGGGCCGCGTCGAGATCTCCTGGCCGGCGCCGGCGACACCGATGATGACCGACTTGCCCCAGCCGCGATGCGAGGCTTCCAGCGCCTGGCGCATCACCTTAGTGTTGCCGGTGCAGTCGAAGGTGTAGTCGGCGCCGCCGATCTGGTCGGCGCCGCGCTTGGTCATGTTGACCAGGTAAGGCACGATGTCGCCATCGATCTCCTTCGGATTGACGAAATGCGTCATGCCGAATTTCTCGCCCCAGGCCTTCTTGTCGTTGTTGACATCGACGCCGATGATCATGTCGGCGCCGGCAAGGCGAAGCCCCTGGATGACGTTGAGGCCAATGCCGCCAAGACCGAAGACGACGGCGGTCGCGCCCTGTTCGACCTTGGCGGTGTTGATGACGGCGCCGATGCCGGTGGTGACCCCGCAGCCGATGTAGCAGATCTTGTCGAAGGGGGCGTCTGGGTTGACCTTGGCGACCGCGATCTCCGGCAGCACGGTGAAGTTGGAGAAGGTCGAGCAGCCCATGTAATGGAAGAGTTTTTCGCCGCCGAGCGAGAAGCGCGAGGTGCCGTCGGGCATCAGGCCTTGTCCTTGAGTGGCACGGATGGCGGTGCACAGATTGGTCTTGCGCGACAGGCAGGACGGGCACTGCCGGCATTCGGGCGTATAGAGCGGGATGACGTGGTCGCCCTTCCTGACCGAGGTGACGCCCTTGCCGACATCGACGACGATGCCGGCGCCCTCATGGCCCAGGATCGCCGGAAAGATGCCTTCCGGATCGGCGCCCGACAGGGTGAATTCGTCGGTGTGGCAGATGCCGGTCGCCTTCACCTCGACCAGAACCTCGCCATCGCGCGGGCCTTCAAGGTCCACCTCCATGATCTCCAGCGGCTTTCCGGCGGCGACGGCAACGGCGGCACGCGTTTTCATGAGGCATTCCTCCCAAGCGATCTGTAAGTTTTAGCTAACGGCAGGCTGCCCGTGGCGAATGCCAGCCTGCCATCCCTTTGATCGCAAGCTTAGCGAGTTCCGCTCCGGCGGCCAACGTCTCTTGCGACGTTTTTCGGCGCGGTTTCTGCAATCGTCGCCGGGGGACGCCGGCCTGCGGACACTTGAGGCGCGCCGGAATTATCCATAGAACTGGTCCGCTTCGCCGGAGGAACGACATCCGAATGTTCAAGAAGATCCTGATCGCCAATCGCGGCGAGATCGCCTGTCGCGTCATCAAGACGGCGCGCAAGATGGGCATTGCCACCGTCGCGGTCTATTCGGATGCCGATCGCGATGCCGTGCATGTCGAAATGGCCGACGAGGCGGTGCATATCGGGCCTTCGCCGGCGGCACAGAGCTATCTGCTTCCGGAGAAGATCATCGCCGCCTGCAAGGAAACCGGCGCCGAGGCCGTCCATCCGGGCTACGGCTTCCTGTCGGAGCGCGCCTCATTTTGCGAGGCGCTGGAGAAAGAAGGCATCGTCTTCATCGGACCGAAGCCCAAGGCCATCAAGGCGATGGGCGACAAGATCGAATCGAAGAAGTTCGCCAGCGAAGCCAAGGTCTCGACCGTGCCTGGATGGCTGGGCGTCATCGAAGACGCCGACCATGCCGAGCGGATCGCCGGCGAGATCGGCTATCCGGTCATGATCAAGGCCTCGGCCGGCGGCGGCGGCAAGGGCATGCGCATCGCCTGGAGCGAGGCGGAGGTGCGCGACGGCTTCGACCGGGCGCGTTCGGAGGCGAAAAGCTCCTTCGGCGACGACCGCGTCTTCATCGAGAAATTCGTCGTCGATCCGCGCCATATCGAGATCCAGGTGCTGGCCGACGCGCATGGCACGGCGCTCTATCTCGGCGAGCGCGAGTGCTCGATCCAGCGCCGCAACCAGAAAGTGGTCGAGGAGGCGCCGTCGCCATTCCTCGACGCCAAGATCAGGAAGGCGATGGGCGAGCAGGCGGTGGCGCTAGCGAAAGCCGTCGACTACCAGAGCGCCGGCACCGTCGAGTTCATCGTCGACAAGGACAAGAACTTCTATTTCCTTGAAATGAATACGCGATTGCAGGTCGAGCACCCGGTGACCGAACTGGTCACCAGCATCGACCTGGTCGAGCAGATGATCCGCGTCGCCGCCGGCGAGAAGCTCGGCATCAAGCAGAGCGACGTGAAGCTCAACGGCTGGGCGGTGGAGAGCCGCCTCTATGCCGAGGATCCTTTCCGCAACTTCCTCCCGTCGATCGGCCGGCTGACCCGCTACAGGCCGCCGCAGGAGGGCACGTTCGGCGACATCGTCATCCGCAACGATACCGGCGTCACCGAAGGCTCCGAAATCTCGATGTTCTATGACCCGATGGTGGCGAAGCTCTGCACCTGGGCGCCGACAAGGCTGGAGGCCATCGACGCCATGTCGGAGGCGCTCGACAGCTTCGTCGTCGACGGCATCGAGCACAACATCCCGTTCCTTTCGGCGCTGATGCAGCACCCGCGCTGGCGTGAGGGGCGGCTGTCGACCGGCTTCATCGCCGAGGAATATCCGGACGGTTTTTCCCCGGTCGCGCCGGATGGCGAGGAGAGGGCGGTTTTCGCCGCCGTCGCAACAGCGATCGAACTTTTGCGCCGCGACCGGCTCGATCGGCTGAGCGGCCGCCTGGCGCCGCATTCCGGCCATCTCAAGCGCGACTGGGTGGTGAAGATCGGCGCGGACTATTTTCCGGTCGCGATCGTCGACGGCATGGTCTCGATCCCGATGGAGGTCGATCTGTTGATCGACGGCGGCAAGCCGCTGACCGTTGCCTCCGACTGGCGGCCGGGCGACGGGCTCTGGCAGGGCAAGGTCGGCGGCGACAAGGTCGTCGCACAGATCCGTCCGATGCTGAACGGCTTGCGCGTTGCCTGGAAAGGCATGTCGGTGACGGCGCGCGCGATGCTGCCACGCACTGCCGAGCTCGAAAGGCTGATGCCTGAGAAACTGCCGCCGGACACTTCGAAGATGCTGCTCTGCCCGATGCCGGGCCTCGTCGTCTCGATCGCGGTGGCCGAGGGCCAAGAGGTCAAGGCCGGCGAGACGCTTGCCGTGGTCGAGGCCATGAAGATGGAAAATGTGCTGCGTGCCGAGCGCGACCTCACGATAGCCAAGCTCAACGCCAAGCCAGGCGACAGCCTGGCGGTCGATGCGGTGATCATGGAGTTCGCCTGAGAAGAGGCGGTAGCCAGCCGGCCTAAGCCTGTGCCCTGTCGGTCATTTGTGCTGGACTGGCACGGCCGCGTCCGGGACAATACATCTCAACAGATTGAGTCTTTGGGACAGCGCGAAAAAACATGGCGGATGAACGACTTCCACGCGATCCGTTGCAGCGCGAAGCAGCCGTGAGGGCCGCGCGGCCGGAAGCGCCGGCGCGGACCTTTATCCATTTGCGCGTGCACTCGGCCTATTCGCTGCTCGAAGGCGCGCTTCAGCTTGGCGCGATCGTCGGCCATGCGGTCAAGGACGAGGCGCCGGCGATAGCGGTCACCGACACCAACAATTTGTTCGGCGCGCTGGAATTCGCCCAGAAGGCGGTCAAGGACGGCGTCCAGCCGATCATCGGCTGCCAGGTCGATCTCGCCTTTTCCGGCGAGGCGAGCGACGGCCAGCGCGACCGTCGCCGGCATGGGCCGGAGATGTCGCCGGTCGTGCTGATCGCCGCCAGCGAGGCTGGCTATGCCAATCTCGTGCGGCTGATCAGCAAGGTCTATCTAGAGACGCCGCCCGGCGAGCCGGTGCACCTGACCAGCGCCATGCTGGAAGGCCGGTCCGATGGGCTGATTTGCCTGACCGGCGGCCCGCGCGGTCCGATCGGCAGCGCGCTCAAGGCGGACCGGCGCGACCTTGCCGAACAGCGGCTGCTGTTCCTCAAGGGCCTGTTCGGTGACAGGCTCTATGTCGAGCTGGAGCGGGTCGCCGGCTACGACCGCATGGTCGAAAAGTCGACGGTCGACCTAGCCTACACGCACGACCTGCCGCTGGTCGCCACCAACGAGGCGTTTTTCTCCAAACGCGAGGACTATGAGGCGCATGATGCGCTGATCGCCATCGCAGAGGGATCGGTGGTCGCCGCGGACAATCGCCGGCGGCTTTCGCCGGACAATTTCCTGCGCAGCCAGGCCGAGATGGCGCGGCTGTTCTCGGACCTGCCGGAAGCGATCGACAACACGGTCGAGATCGCGATGCGCTGCTCCTACTATCCGAAGAACCGCAGCCCGATCCTGCCGCGCTTCACCGGCGCCGACGCGGCCGACAAGGACGCGGCGGAAAAGGCGGAAGCCGCAGAGCTTGCCCGCCAGGCGCGCGAGGGGCTGGAGGCGCGGCTTGCCGCGCACGGCCCGACGCCGGGCTACACGGTCGAGCAATATCGCGAGCGGCTCGAATTCGAGCTCGGCATCATCGAGAAGATGAAGTTTCCGGGCTATTTCCTGATCGTCGCCGACTTCATCAAATGGGCCAAGTCGCAAGGCATTCCCGTCGGCCCGGGGCGCGGTTCGGGCGCCGGTTCGCTGGTCGCCTATTCGACCACCATCACCGATATCGATCCGCTGCGCTTCTCGCTGCTGTTCGAGCGCTTCCTTAACCCCGACCGCGTCTCGATGCCGGACTTCGACATCGATTTCTGCCAGGACCGGCGCGAGGAGGTCATCCGCTACGTCCAGCAGAAATACGGCCGCGACCAGGTCGGCCAGATCATCACCTTCGGAACGCTGCAGGCGCGAGCGGTGCTGCGCGACGTCGGCCGCGTGCTGCAGATGCCTTACGGCCAGGTCGACAAGCTCTCCAAGATGGTGCCGCAAAACCCGGCCAATCCGGTCAAGCTGGCGGATGCCATCGCCAACGAGCCGCGCTTCGCCGAGGAGGCGGAAAAGGAGCCGATCGTGCAGACGCTGCTCGATACGGCGCAGAAGCTCGAAGGCCTCTACCGCCATGCCTCGACGCATGCCGCCGGCATCGTCATCGGCGACCGGCCGTTGTCCGAGTTGGTGCCGATGTACCGCGATCCGCGCTCGGACATGCCGGTCACCCAGTTCAACATGAAATATGTCGAGCAGGCGGGTCTGGTGAAGTTCGACTTCCTCGGCCTGAAGACGCTGACCGTGCTGGAAACGGCGGTGAAGCTCATCCGCCGGCGCGGCGTCGACATAGAC
>NZ_RZSA01000291.1:0-6760 GCF_003998075.1 Mesorhizobium sp. M2A.F.Ca.ET.037.01.1.1
ATCGACACGTCCGGCCTGTCGCCGGCGGCCACTGAACTGGCCAATCTTTTGGCCGAAAGCATCGAGAGGCTGGATGAGGAGCAGCTGCGGAAGATCACGGCATCGGTCCGGGCCGCGTTGCGCAGATAGTTTGCCCGTATGACAACGGGTGGGGTTAGCCGAAGCGCCCGAGGTTCGTCATCCACGGGCGGAGCGGGAGCGAAGCGGACGCGTAGACCCGAGGATCCATTCCGTGACCTCGCGCGAAGGGCGAAGGCGGCGCAAAACAGAGGCCGTTCTGCACCGCCGTGACGCTCATAGGTAACGGAATGGATCCTCGGGTCTGCGCTGCGTCGCTTCGCTCCTTGCTGCGCCCGTGGATGACGAACTCGCGGGAGGCTAGGTGTACTACGCCGCCGGCAACCCTCACGCCTAAGATCAGAACTTGCCGGCGCTGCCACCGTTGGTGCTGCCCCGACCGCCCTTGCCTTCATGACCCTGATGATCACGGCCGCCATTGCCGCCGCCCAGGCAGTTCGCGGAACCGACGCTGCAGCAGCGGCCGCTCCACAGGTCGTTGAGGTTGGTCGCGGCGCAGCTTTTGTAGGTCTGGTCCGCCAGGGCCGATCCGGTCAGGGCCGAAACCGCGACGGCGGCAAGAAGGGTGTTGCGCAGGAAAGAAGTCATTTGAGTTCTACATGGTTGGATTTGCCATTCACGGCTGTGTGTCGCCGGCCAAATGGGTATGGTTCATGGAGTTGTGCGATTTTTTCGGAGGGCCACCGCCTTCGTCATCCACGGGCGGAGCGGGAGCGAAGCGGACGAAACCGAGGGTGGTGCGCCTAGCTCCGCCTACTGCACCGAGCCGACCAGCACCGCCTGGCCGTCGCGGATCGAGACCCAGCGTCCGGTGTTGTCGATCGCCTGGCGCTTGAGGAAGCGGTAGCCGGTCGCGTCCCAGGTTTTGACCTTGTCGGTCAGATTGTCGAGTACGTAGTCGCCCTTGTCGGTGCGCACCGTCAGCACCGAATGGCCTTCGCCATCAGGCTTGCGCACGACGGTGATCAGGAGGTCGGCGAGCGACATGCCCATGCGATAAAGCTGGCGGCGCTTTTCCAGCACATAGTCCTCGCAATCGCCATAGCCGTCATCCGGATAGGCCCAGACTTCATCCTTGCCGTAGTGATCGAGATCGCTCAACGGCTTGACGGCGGCGTTGACCTTGGCGCTGACGCTGACCAGCTTGCGCCACAGGACGTCCGTCATCCTGGCCGGCTCGAGATCGGCCGGATGGATGTTGCATTCGTTCGGACGCGCCTTGCAGAAATCATAGTGCCCGATCGGCTGCGAGGTCAGGCCGCCTGTGGTCATTGCGCCCGCCGCCCAGGCGGGTACCGCCCAGTGAGCCGAAATCGCCAGCCCTGCGACTGAACACAAACGCAGAATCCGCGTCATCGCTGAGGAAGTCATTGCCCCCGCCGCCCTGTTCTTTATTAACGAAACGTTAAAGGCGATTTACAGTCCGTGTCAATTAGAGACCGCGGCCAGTTTGACGGCATGGTTACCTGGACGATCCCGTAGCGGCACTTTCGCAACAGAGACACCGTCGCAACACCAGCGGCCGCCGTCTGGCGGCGGAACGGAAGTTCGCTCTGGCGCGGTCCGCGGCGTTCAGCCTTTCGCGGAACGGACCAGTTTGGGCCTCGTCGCCACACGCTGCTGGCGGCCATAGCTGGAAATGAAGTCGGCGATGCGCGGCACGATCTCGGAGCGGAAGCGCGAGCCGTTGAAGACGCCGTAATGGCCGACGGCCGGCTGCACGTAATGGACATGCTTGTCGGCGGGAATGTTGACGCACAGATCATGCGCGGCCTGGGTCTGGCCGAGCCCGGAAATGTCGTCGTTCTCGCCCTCGATGGTGAGCAGCGCGACGTTGCGGATCGCTGCGCAGTCGACCGTCTCGCCGCGATGCGTCATCTCGCCCTTCGGTAAAGCGTGGCGCACGAACACGGTGTCGACCGTCTGCAGGTAGAATTCCGCCGTCAGGTCCATCACCGCCAGATATTCGTCATAGAAGTCGCGGTGCTTTTCGGCGCTGTCCCCGTCATGCTTCACAAGGTGCATGAAGAAGTCCTTGTGGGCGATGATGTGGCGATCGAGATTCATGCTCATGAAACCGGAGAGCTGCAGGAAGCCCGGATAGACCACGCGCCCGAAGCCCGGCACCGGCCAGGGCGCCTGCATGATGACATTGTCGCGGAACCAGTCGATGCCCTTTTCCTTGGCCAGGAGATTGACCGCGGTGGGGTTGCGGCGCGTGTCGACCGGCCCGCCCATCAGCGTCATGGTGGAGGGCACGAAGGGATCGCCGCGCCTGTCAATCAGCGCCACCGCCGCCAGCACCGGCACCGAAGGCTGGCAGACGGCCATCACATGGGTGTCGGGGCCGAGCGCATGGAACATCTCGATGACGTAGTCGATATAGTCGTCGAGATCGAAGCTGCCTTGCGCCACCGGCACCATGCGGGCGTCGACCCAGTCGGTGATGTGGACGTCGGCGTGCGGAAGCATCGCCTCGACCGTGCCGCGCAGCAGCGTCGCGTAGTGGCCCGACATCGGTGCCACGATCAAAAGCTTCGGGTCAGGCTTGCGCCCCGCGGGCAGCGCGCGCTCGAAGCGCACCAGATTGCAGAACGGCTTCGACCAGACCGTCTTTTCGGTGACGTCGACGCTCTTCCAGTCGACCACGGTCTTGTCCAGGCCGAATTGCGGCTTGCCGTAGCGGCGGGTGGTGCGTTCGAACAGCTCGGCGGTCGCCGCGACCGAGCGGCCTAAGGGGGTGTGGGAGATCGGGTTGAGCGGGTTGGAGTAGAAGAGCCGCACCGCGTCGGCATACAAGCGCGCGGGCTGCAGCGCCGCATGGTTCATTTCGTAGAGCTGGTAGAACATCGAGAACCCCGTTGCCGTCCGTCGACCAAAGGACGACGAACAGCGCCGAGCCTTGAATGTCTCCCGGCGAGGTTAACAAGATATTGTTGCGATGCAATACGTCATTTTGTCTGACGAATGCTTCTTTGGTTCAACCTGTTGGAAATCAGGCTTGAGCGGCGAGTCGGCTCACTGTGCGGTGCCGAAATGTGAAGGATATGTGTCCGGCCTCTCTTACCGGAGACCGGCCATGATCGCCGGACCGCAGCGGTCGCCTTGGATCATGGTCCGATAATGGAGAGATCAGACGCGCGCCATGCAGACGGCGGTGTGGCCCGAACCGATGAAGCCCAGCTGTCCGGCGGCGCCGCGGGACAGATCCAGCACGCGGCCCTTCACGAACGGACCGCGATCGTTGATGCGCACGACGACGCTGCGGCCGTTGTTCTTGTTGGTGACCCTGAGCTTGGTGCCGAAAGGCAGCGTGCGGTGGGCGGCAGTCAGTGCCGAGGGGTTCATGCGTTCCCCTGAGGCGGTTCTGGAATGCAGCGCATACCAGGAAGCGCGGCCGCATTGCGCGGCGGCGGAGGAGGCGGACGAGGCGCCAGCCATCAGGCCAGCCGCGATCGTTACCGCGACAAGCGCGGTCTGGTTGGTTCTCTTCATCCTTTGGGGGTGGCTCCGTTGATCGAATAGCCCCGCCTAAGTGCCGAATGAGGCGGGAAATGCGGCAGCCTTCTGGCGGTTCCATGGCGAAGGCACACGTTTGGAGTCGCCGCGAAACAGTTTGTCATGAGATTCCTGGAGCCCGAGAGGCGTATTCTTGATGAATATCGGACCACTCTCCGGGACGTTCCGGACAAGATCGGTCCTCAAGATTGGAAGTACAGAGGAGCCGGACTATTCCGATTCCTACGAGTCTTTTGTTGCGTCCCTGTCACCGCTCGAAATGGACTTCCGGAGAGGATCCAGCCGATGCGATTGATCAGGTCTGTGCTGACGCTGATTGTGCTGGGCGTGGGCGCGCTATGGTCGCTGCAGGGGCTCGGCCTGGTCGGCGGCAGCTTCATGACCGGCCAGACGCGATGGCTCTATATCGGCCTCGTCACCATGCTGGCCGGCATCGTCGGACTGCGCTGGGCGAGCCAGTCGCGCGTTTGATCTTACGATGATTTCGTGATTTGGGACCACGGCCGGCGCCGCGCTCAAGCCCGGTTGAACAGGTGATCCAGGATGGTGCCCTCGATATGGGCAAGCTCCGCCGAACCGTGCCGGCGGGGCCGGGCCACAGGCACGTCGAGGTCGAGGGCGATCCTGCCGGCGCCGATCACCACGACGCGGTCGGCGAGCGCGACGGCTTCGCCGACGTCGTGCGTCACCAGCACGGCGGTGAACTTCTGGTCGAGCCAAATCCGTTCCAGAAGCTGCTGCATCTCGATGCGGGTCAGGGCGTCCAGCGCGCCGAGCGGCTCGTCCAGCGCCAGGATCTGCGGCTGGCCGACCAGGGCGCGGGCAAGCGCGACGCGCTGCTTTTGACCGCCCGACAGCACCGAGGGCCACTCGTCGGCGCGGTCGGCGAGCCCGACCTCCTCCAGCATGGCAAGCGCCCGCTGCCTGGCTTCGGTGCCACCGGCGATGCCGGTCAGCCCGATCTCGACATTCTTCACCACGCTCGCCCAGGGCAGCAGCCGCGGCTCCTGGAACATGAAGCGCGTGCGGCTGTGACCCTCCTCGGCCGCGCCAAAGGTCAGCGAGCCGCTGCTCGGGCGGTCGAGGCCGGCCAGCAGCCGAAGCAGCGTGCTCTTGCCGCAGCCGCTTTTGCCGATGATGGCCAGGAACTGCCCGGCACGCACGTCGAGGCTGATGCCGTCGAGCACGATCTTGTCGCCGAAGCGTTTCCCCACCTCCTTGAAGGCGAAGGCCCGGCGGCCCTCGACCGAGCCGATCGTCCGGGCTTGCGCCGGCGTGGCGACGAGGGAGCGTGCTGCGGTGAGGGTGGCGGCTGGCATCTTGTTCTCACCCTTTCTGGAAGGCCGGATGCCAGCCGAGCGACAGGCGCTCGAGCAGGCGGGCCAGGCTGTCGGCGAGCTTGCCGAGCAGCGCGTAGATCAGGATCGACAGCACCACGACGTCGATCAGCAGGAACTCGCGTGCCTGCATGGCCATGTAGCCGAGTCCGGAGCTGGCCGAAATCGTTTCGGCGACGATCAGGGTCAGCCACATGATGCCCAGCGCATAGCGCAGGCCGACGAAGATCGAAGGCAGCGCGCCGGGCAGGATCACCCGGAAGAACAAGGCGCGCCGGTCGAGCCCGTAGACCCGGCCCATCTCGACCAGCTGCGGATCGACGCTCTGGATGCCGAGCAGCGTGTTGACATAGATCGGGAAGAAGACGCCGAGCGCCACCAGGAAAAGTTTTGCTTCCTCGTCGATGCCGAACCACAGGATAACCAGCGGGATCAGCGCCAGATGTGGGATGTTGCGGATCATCTGCAGCGTCGTGTCGGTCAGGCCGCGGCTCAGCGCCGACAATCCGTTGGCGAGGCCGAGCGCGAAGCCGATCGAGCCGCCTATGGCGAAGCCGGACAGCGCCCGCAGGGTGGAGACGCCGATGTTGCGGATCAGCTCGCCTGACAAGGTCAGCCGCCAGAAGGCCTCGGCCACCGCGCTCGGCGCCGGCAGCACATTGGCCGGGATCAGGCCCGCGCGCGCCGCGGCTTCCCAGCCGGCGATGATTGCCGCCGGCAGCAGCCAGCCGGCCACGCCGTTGCGGGCAAGGCGCGTGGCCAGGCTCATGACGCCGCCTGCAGGCGGTTGGCGCCGTGGAAGCCGACCGAGAATTCGTTGGCGATATCCTTGTGCGCCCGTTGCCGCTGCGTGCCCAGGCCGAGCCTCGGGAACAACAGCTCGGCGACGCGATAGGCCTCCTCGAGATGCGGGTAGCCGGAGCCGATGATGGTGTCGATGCCGATCGCCTGGTATTCGCCGATGCGCTCGACGATCTGCTCCGGCGTGCCGACCAGCGCGGTGCCGGCGCCGCCGCGCACCAGGCCGACGCCGGCCCAAAGGTTCGGCGACACGACAAGCCGGTCGCGCCGGCCGCCATGCAGTTCGGCCATGCGCCGCTGCCCGACCGAATCCATCTCCTTGAGGAAACGCGCCTGCGCATTCTCGATCTGCGCGTCGGTGACGTGGCTGATCAGCCGCTCGGCGGCGCGCCAGGCCTCGTCCTCGGTCTCGCGCACGATGAAATGCAGCCTGATGCCGAAGCGCAGCTTGCGGCCGCGCCGCTCCGCTTTTTCACGCGCCGAAGCGATCTTTGCGGCAACCTGCGCCGGCGGCTCGCCCCAGGTGAGATACATGTCGACGAGGTCTGCCGCGAGCTCCTGGCCGGCGTCGGAGGAGCCGCCGAAATAGAGCGGCGGCCGCTCCTGCAGCGGCAGGAGGTCCAGGCGGCCGTTCTCGACGCGATAATATCTGCCTTCGAAATTCACCCGCTCGCCCGAGACCAGCCCGCGCCAGATGGTGAGGAATTCCTGCGCCTGCGCATAGCGCTCGTCATGCGGCAGGAACACGCCGTCGCCGGCAAGCTCGGTCGGGTTGCCGCCGACCACGACATTGAGCAGCAGGCGGCCGTTGCTCAGCCGGTCGAGCGCCGCGGTCTGGCGCGCCGCGAAGGTCGGCAGCGTCACGCCGGGTCGCAGCGCAACGAGGAACTTCAGCCTTTCCGTCAGCGTCGCGAGCCCGGTGGCGGTGATCCAGGAATCCTCGCAATTCTGCCCGGTGGGCAAAAGCACGCCGGGGAAGCCCAGCCGGTCGACCGCCTGCGCGATCTCCTTGAAATAGCCGAACT
>NZ_RZSA01000292.1:0-6743 GCF_003998075.1 Mesorhizobium sp. M2A.F.Ca.ET.037.01.1.1
GTGGTCAAGCGCTCGACCGCGACGGACCTGCTGCAGGCCATCCGGTGCGTGCTGGCCGGCGACAATTATGTCGATCCCGCACTCGCGGCGCGCATATTGAGCCCGCGCAGCGCCCCGCAGGGCGATCCGGGCAATCTCAGCCAACGGGAGCGGTCGGTGATCCAGCTGGTGGCGCTCGGCTACAGCAACAAGGAAATCTCGTCCCGACTCAACCTCAGCATCAAGACGATCGAAACCTATCGCACAAGGGCGTCCGAGAAGCTCGAGCTCCGCTCGCGGGCGGCCATTGTGCGCTTCGCGCACTCGAATGGCTGGCTGGCCGAGTTGCCGGTGTGAGCCGGCATGGCCGGGATGGATCCCCGAGTAGAGGAATTGGAGAATTGAAGAATTGACGAAAAAGGGAGTCCGAGTCGTTCTTCAATTGTTTAGTTCTTCAATTCATCAGTTCCTACTCCCCCAACTTGTAGAAGCGTCGGATGATTTCCCACGCTTCCTCGGCGGTGTCGACGAAATCGATGATATCCTGATCGCCGGGCGAGATCGTGCCCTGCTCGGCAAGGAAATCGAGGTCGATCACCCTTCGCCAGAAGGCCTTGCCGAACAGGATCACCGGCACGCGCTCCATGCGCCCGGTCTGGATCAGGGTCAGCGTCTCGAAGAACTCGTCCATCGTGCCGAAGCCGCCCGGGAACACGGCAACCGCCTTGGCGCGCATGACGAAATGCATCTTGCGGATGGCGAAATAGTGGAAGTTGAAGCAGAGCTCCGGCGTGACATAGGCGTTGGGCGCCTGCTCGTGCGGCAGCACGATGTTCAAGCCGATCGACGGCGCGCCGACATCGTCGGCGCCGCGGTTGCCCGCTTCCATGACGCCAGGGCCGCCGCCGGTGACGACGACATATTCACGATAATAGGAGGTGGCCGATTGCTGCGAGCACAGACGGGCGAATTTGCGCGCTTCCTCGTAATATTTGCTGTTCGCCTCGAGGTTCTTCTTCTGCGTCTCGTTCTTCGCAGCCCAGGCTTCGCCGCCCGGCTCGGGCAGGCGGGCGCCGCCGAACAGGATCACCGTCGAGCGGATGCCGCGTTCGGCCAGGATCATTTCCGGCTTCAAGAGCTCCAGCTGCAGCCGCACGGCGCGCAATTCGCGCCGCGTCATGAAGTCCGGATCGTTCCAGGCCAGCCGGTAGGTTTCGGCACGTGTCTGCGGGGTATCCGGCACGCTTTTCGCGCGCTCCAGGTCCTCGTCCGAATGCGGCAGCGGCGTCCACCCCGCCTTTTCCATGGGAGTCATCGAATCCACCCGTCCAATTCCTTACTTGCGCCGTCCCGTGACGCTGGCGCGATTGACCCCCATTCAGCCTTAACATAGGGTCCGCGCGACTTTTAAACAGGTTAAGGCTCAGCCCCTTAACAGCTTGGTAATGGAGCGAAATCATGTCGAAGCCCGATCTGGCGAGCCTCGAAACGACTATCGAGAAGGCCTTCGAGGAGCGCGACACGATTTCGACCGCCACGCGCGGCGAGACGCGCGACGCCATCCAGTCCGCGCTCGACCTGCTCGACCGCGGTGTCGCCCGCGTCGCGGAGCGGCGGGACGACGGCACGTGGCACGTCAACCAGTGGCTGAAGAAGGCGGTGCTGCTCTCCTTCCGGCTGAACCCGATGGAGATCATCAAGGGCGGCCCCGGCCAGGCGGTGTGGTGGGACAAGGTGCCGTCCAAGTTCGACGGCTGGAGCGCCGTCGATTTCGAGAAGGCCGGCTTCCGCGCCGTGCCGTCCTCGATCGTGCGCCGCTCGGCCTATGTCGCGCCGGGCGCGGTGCTGATGCCGTCTTTCGTCAATGTCGGGGCCTATGTCGATACGGGCACCATGGTCGACACCTGGGCCTCGGTCGGCTCCTGCGCCCAGATCGGCAAGAACGTGCATCTTTCCGGCGGCGTCGGCATCGGCGGCGTGCTGGAGCCGATGCAGGCCGGCCCGACCATCATCGAGGACAATTGCTTCATCGGCGCGCGCTCCGAAGTGGTGGAAGGCTGCATCGTGCGCGAAGGCTCGGTGCTCGGCATGGGCGTGTTCATCGGCCAGTCGACCAAGATCGTCGACCGGGCCACCGGCGAGGTCTTCTACGGTGAGGTGCCGCCCAACTCGGTGGTGGTCGCCGGCTCGATGCCGGGCAAGAATTTCCCGAACAACGAGCCGGGCCCGAGCCTCTACTGCGCCGTCATCGTCAAGCGCGTCGACGCCAAGACGCGTTCGAAGACCTCGATCAACGAATTGCTGCGCGATTGATCCTTCCTAAAGCGCGTCGCGATCTTTCAGATTCGCTCCCTGCGCTTTAGGTTTTGATCTTGCGCATGTCTTTGTCCCGAAACCGGTTCCCACTTCGGGAGACATGCTTTGACGGAGCGGACGCGGTTGTCTGAAAGATCGCAATTCCTCTGGCTGTTCTTCAGCCTTTCGGGGCGGCTGAGCCCGGTCGCCTATGCGCTGGCCGGAGTTTTGCTGGTGCTCGTTCAGTTTTTCCCGTTCTACCAGTTCGCGCGGGTGGAGTTGAACACCACCGCCAGCCAGAACTGGGCCATGATCTGCTGGGGCGTGCTCTTGATCTCGGCCTGGGCCACCTTCGCGGTGACGGCAAAGCGCTTCCACGATTTCGGCAAGCCGACCTATTTTGCGCTGATCTCGCTCATCATCGGTCCCATCCTGCTCATCATCCTCTCCTGTTTCCGCAGCGATCCCGGACCGAACCGTTACGGCAGGCGCACCAACGCGCCGGCCGATTCGTGAGGCTGTCATGCGCTACCGCGCGCTCGATCCGCAACTGATCATCGAGACGGCCGAAAGGCTGGAGGGGCGGATCGGCGAGCGTTTTCCGGATGCCGGCCTGCGCGGCGTCGCCGCCGAGCTGGTGTCGCTGTCGCGGGACCTCGCCAAGGCGGCCAGGGAACTGGAGACGCCGATCTGGTGGCTGCGCGGCGTCATCATCGCGGCCTTCATCGCCGGCGTGGCGGTGTTCCTGTTCGTCGGCACGATCCTGCCGCTCGACCGCATTTCGGGCGCCGACGACGCCGTACAGTCGATGCAAGGCATCGAAGCGACGATCAACACCGTCATCCTGGCCGCGCTCGGGCTGCTGGCGCTGGTCCGCACCGAGGAGCGCATCAAGCGCAAGAAAGTCTTCCGCCAGTTGCACGGGCTGCGCTCGCTGATCCATGTCATCGACATGCATCAGCTGACCAAGGACCCGGCGGCGCTGTCGGCCGATTTCAAGCCGACCGCGCACTCGCCCGCCCGCATGACCAACGCCGCGGACCTTGCGCGCTATCTCGACTATTGCTCGGAGATGCTGTCGATCGCCGGCAAGGTGGCGGCGCTGTTCGCGCAGTCGGTCAATGACGATGTCGTCATCGACGGGGTCAACGACATCGAGAACCTGAGCTCCAACCTGTCGCGCAAGATCTGGCAGAAGATCACGCTGATCGAAGGCCGCCGCTAGAGCGGTTCACCGTTTCAAGGAAACGGCGAACCGCTCTATCCGTTTGTTTTTGCGCAATTCCGGACGGAAAACCGCTCACACTTTTCCTGGAATTGCGCTGACCGCGTCCGGCCCGAGGCCGGGGGGACCGCGCTTTTCCGCTTCGGCCTGACGCACCAGAGCCGCGACCCGTTCGTTCATCGGCGCCGGGATGCCGGCCTGCCTGGCCAGGCGAATGACCGCGCCCTGCAATTCGTCGATCTCGGTCGGACGGCCGCGTTTGAGATCGTCCCACATCGACGAACGCGCCTGAGGGCCGATCGCCAGCATGCGGCGCGCCAGGAGGCCGAACAGCCAGTCGGGCAGCCGCAGCACTTTCGGCAGCAGCGCCGGCGGCAGGCCGGTGATGCGCGCCGGCGCTATCCCCGCCGCCCTCATCGCGGCAAGCGCCTCGTCGACCTGGGCGGCCAGGATCACGCGCCAGCTCCGGTCGGCCAGTTGGCTTGCCAGCGGCAGGTCGGAGAGCGCCACCAGAGCATTGTTGAGGTTCATCAGCAATTTGCTCCACTGCACCGCCTTCATGTCGGCGCGCGCCTCGACGGCAAGCCCGTCGACATCGAGCAGCTCGGCAAGGCCATCGACGCCGTCGTCGATCATTACCTCGCCCTGGCTGGCGCGATGGATGCGGAACGGCAGCTCGCCGTCCGCCGACTGCACGACGTTGAACATCACCATGCCGGTCAGCACCCGCCGTCCGGGGAGCCCGTCACGCAGCCGGTTGGCATTGTCGACGCCGTTCTGCAGGCTGACCACCACGGCATCCGGACGCCCGTGGGCGGCGATCAGCTTCACCATCTCCCCGGTCGCGCCGCTCTTCACCGTCACCAGGATGACATCGGCGTCCGCCAGTGCGATCGCCGGATCGACGGTCGCCGAAATCGCCTGCGCTTCGATGCGGCGGTCGCGGCCATCAAGATCGCTGACGCGCAACCCGCTTTCTCGCATGGCCTCGACGACGCGGCCGCGGCCTAGGAAGACGACCTTGCGCCCGGCGAGCGCCAGGCAGCCGCCGACATAGCAGCCGATGCTGCCGGCGCCGGCTATCGCGATGGTGCTTGTTTCGCTGGCCATGAATTTGTCCTCGCTTGGCTCCCGACTTGCCATGATGTCCTGTCGTTCTCCCAGAACTGCTGCAAACGTCCGGGCGACATGCATTTATACGTGATGAAAACCATATTGTCGGCGGCATCACCGGCGATGATCTGCCACCGTGACACGACAAACGCTTTCGACTATCGCTTTGCCCATGACATTGCCGACCGATCCCGCCGCGAATCTTGCCGCCCTGATCCGCTGTCCGTCCGTCACACCCGCAGAAGGTGGGGCTCTTGCCGCACTGGGGGACATGCTGAAGCCGCTTGGCTTTTCGGTCGAGCGCCCAGTCTTCTCGGAAGACGGCACGCCGGACATCGAAAACCTCTATGCGCGGCGCTCGGGCAACGGCCCGCATCTCATGTTTGCCGGCCATACCGATGTCGTGCCGGTGGGCGACGAATCGGCATGGACGCATCCGCCCTTCGCCGCCGAAATCGCCAAAGGCGAGATGTATGGCCGAGGCGCCGTCGACATGAAGGGCGGCATCGCCTGCTTCATCGCCGCGGTGGCTCGCCACGTGGAGAAAAACGGCGGGCCGAAAGGCTCGGTCTCGCTGCTCATCACCGGCGACGAGGAAGGGCCGGCGATCAACGGCACCACCAAGCTGCTCGACTGGGCGGCGGCCAAGGGCGAGAAGTGGGACGCCTCGATCGTCGGCGAGCCGACCAATCCGGATGCGCTGGGCGACATGATCAAGATCGGGCGGCGCGGCTCGCTGTCTGGTACCGTGACCGTCAACGGACGCCAGGGCCATGCCGCCTATCCGCAGCTTGCCGACAATCCGGTGCGCGGGCTGATGAGCCTGGTCGACGCGCTGCTCCATCCCGTATTCGACAAGGGAACCAAGGATTTCCAGCCGACCAATCTCGAAGTGACGTCGATCGACGTCGGCAATCCGGCGACCAACGTCATCCCGGCCAAGGCGACGGCGACGTTCAACATCCGCTTCAACGACACATGGGACGCGCAGACGATACAAGCCGAGATCCACAACCGGCTCGACCAGGCGGCCGGCCGCAAGAAATACCGACCGGGCAAGAAGACGCCGGTCGACTACGAGCTTGTCTGGCGCGACCGGCCGAGCCATGTCTTCCTCACCCGCGACGACAGGCTGATCGATACGCTGAGCAGCTCCGTCAAGACGGTGGTCGGCAGGACGCCGGCGCTCTCCACCTCCGGCGGCACGTCGGACGCGCGCTTCATCAAGGATTATTGCCCTGTGGTCGAGTTCGGGCTGGTCGGCAAGTCCATGCATATGGTGGACGAGCGCGTCGCGCTTGCCGACCTCGAGACGCTGACGCAGATCTACGAACGTTTCATCGAAGACTGGTTCGCAAAAGGCCTTTCGTGACCATGCTATCGGCGGACGAAACCTATGCTTCGCTGGTCGGCGCTTGGCGGCTGATGTTCGGCAAGGCCGACGGGCTGCGCCTGCTCGACCTTTCGGCGGACGGTTTCTGGAATTCCTTCTACGCCATCGTCGTGGCGGCGCCGGCGCTGATCGTCGGCTGGGTGGGGATCGCCAATGAGATCGGCGATCCGGAGGCCTTCGCCGGGCGCCTCGGCATGCTGATCAGGCTGGCGACGGTGGATATCGGCTCCTGGGTGCTGCCGCTGGTGGCGCTGGCGCTGGTCGCGCCGCGCACCGGCATCGGCGGCCGCTTCGTCCACTATGTCGTTGCCTCCAACTGGGCGTCGGCGATCATCGCCTGGCTGATGCTGCCCTCGGCGCTGCTCAGGCTGTTCCTGCCCTCAACCAGCGAGATCAGCAGCCTTGTCTCGCTGTTCCTGTTCGCGCTGTCGGCGCTGCTGACCTGGCGCATGACCAATGCGTCGATCGGCAAGGGCGCCGCCGTGGGCACCGCCGTCTTTGTCGGCATGTTCATCGCCTCGCTGCTCGTCCTGTTCGGCCTGCAGGCGCTGCTCGGCATCGACATACCGGACAGCACGACGGGTTAAGTGTCGGGGTCCCCGGCGATGGTGAATTTGCCGGGCGCCTCCGGATAGTCGACGCCGACGAGAAAAAGCCCGTCCGGCGGCGCTACCTGGCCGCAGGCGGCGCGATCGCGCGCTTCGAGCGCAGCCTTGAGATCGGCCGCGCCCCAGGAGC
>NZ_RZSA01000293.1:0-6720 GCF_003998075.1 Mesorhizobium sp. M2A.F.Ca.ET.037.01.1.1
CGTGCTCTTCCTGCTCGGCGCCGACGAAATCGACATGGCCAGGACCGGCGGCGCCTTCGTCGTCTATGTCGGCACGCATGGCGATGCCGGCGCGCATCGCGCCAACGTCATCCTGCCGGCCGCCGCCTACACCGAAAAGTCCGGCACCTATGTGAACACGGAAGGCCGTGTGCAGCAGACCAATCGCGCCGGTTTCGCTCCGGGCGAGGCGCGCGAGGACTGGGCGATTCTCAGGGCGCTGTCGGATGTGCTCGGCAAGAAGCTGCCCTTCGATTCGCTGGCGCAGCTGCGCGCCAAGCTCTATGGCGAATTCCCGCATCTCGCCCGCATCGACCAGGTGCAGGCCGGCAGCGGCGACGATATCGCCAAGGTGGCGAAGCTCGGCGGCCGTTTGAACAAGGGCACCTTCACCTCGGCGGTGAAGGACTTCTACCTGACCAACCCGATAGCGCGGGCATCGGCCGTGATGGCTGAATGCTCGGCGCTGGCCAAGAGCGGCTTCAAGCAGGCGGCGGAATAAGCATGGACACTTTCCTCTCGATTTACGTGCTGCCGGCGCTGCTGATCCTTCTGAAGTCGGTCGTGCTGATCGTCGTGCTTTTGATCGGCGTCGCCTACCTGCTCTATGCCGACCGCAAGATCTGGGCGGCGGTGCAATTGCGTCGCGGCCCGAACGTCGTCGGTCCGTGGGGTACGCTGCAGGCCTTCGCCGACCTTTTAAAATTCGTCTTCAAGGAGCCGGTGATCCCGTCGGGCGCCAACAAAGGCGTGTTCCTTCTGGCGCCGCTGGTGTCGGCGGTACTGGCGATCTCGGCCTGGGCGGTCATTCCGGTCAATGACGGCTGGGCGATCGCCAACATCAATGTCGGCATCCTCTATGTCTTCGCCATCTCCTCGCTCGAGGTTTATGGCGTGATCATGGGCGGTTGGGCGTCCAACTCGAAATACCCGTTCCTCGGCGCGCTGCGCTCGGCCGCGCAGATGGTGTCCTACGAAGTCTCGATCGGCTTCGTCATCGTCACCGTGCTGCTCTGCGTCGGCTCGCTGAACCTCTCCGACATCGTCATGTCGCAGCAGGACGGCCTCGGCACCAAGCTCGGCCTGCCCAACACCTTCCTCGACTGGCATTGGCTGTCGCTGCTGCCGATGTTCGTGGTGTTCTTCATCTCCGCGCTCGCCGAGACCAACCGCCCGCCTTTCGACCTTGTGGAAGCGGAATCGGAACTCGTCGCCGGCCACATGGTTGAATATTCGTCGACGCCGTTCCTGCTCTTCTTCCTCGGCGAGTATGTCGCCGTCGTCCTGATGTGCGCGCTGGCGACCATCCTGTTCCTCGGCGGCTGGCTGCCGCCGTTCAATTTCGCGCCCTTCACCTGGATACCGGGTGTGATCTGGTTCGTGCTGAAGATCTGCCTGATGTTCTTCATGTTCTCGATGGTGAAGGCTTTCGTGCCGCGCTACCGCTACGACCAGCTGATGCGGCTGGGCTGGAAAGTCTTCCTGCCGATCTCGCTGTTCATGGTCGTCGCCACCGCGGCCTTCCTCAAGATCACGGGGTTTGCGTGATGTCCGCTCTGGCCCAGGCCGCAAAATCGCTGCTGCTGAAGGATTTCGTCAGCGCCTTCTTCCTGTCGATGCGCCAGTTCTTCGCGCCGAAGGAAACCATCAACTATCCGCATGAGAAGGGGCCGACCAGCCCGCGCTTCCGCGGCGAACATGCGCTGCGCCGCTATCCGAACGGCGAGGAACGCTGCATCGCCTGCAAGCTGTGCGAGGCGATCTGCCCGGCGCAGGCCATCACCATCGAGGCGGGCCCGCGCCGCAACGACGGCACGCGCCGCACCGTGCGCTACGACATCGACATGGTGAAGTGCATCTATTGCGGCTTCTGCCAGGAAGCCTGCCCGGTCGACGCCATCGTCGAAGGGCCGAATTTCGAGTTCGCGACCGAGACGCGCGAGGAGCTTTACTACAACAAGGAAAAGCTGCTCGCGAACGGCGATCGCTGGGAGCGGGAGCTGGCGCGCAACATCGCGCTGGACTCGCCGTATAGGTGATTAGCGTGCTTCTCCCCGTTCACGGGGAGAAGATGCCGGCAGGCAGATGAGGGGCGGCGCCAGCTTCTGGAAACTTGGCGTTACCCCTCATCCGGCCCTTCGGGCCACCTTCTCCCCGTAAACAGGGAGAAGGAACAAGAAAGTGGACGGCGCAACGTCGTCCGTCTAAGGAACACGCGGTTTCGAACCGGAGGCGGGTCGGAGTCGAAATTGGAACCCGGGGGAACCCATGCTGACTGGACTAGAGGCGGCCTTTTTCTACCTCTTCGCCTTTATCGCCGTGGCGTCGGCCTTCATGGTCATTTCGTCGCGCAACCCCGTGCATTCGGTGCTGTTCCTGATCCTGACCTTCTTCAACGCCGCGGGCCTCTTCATGCTGACCGGCGCCGAGTTCCTGGCGATGATCCTGCTGGTCGTCTATGTCGGCGCGGTGATGGTGCTGTTCCTGTTCGTCGTCATGATGCTCGACGTCGACTTCGCCGAGATGAAGCAGGGCGCCCTGCAATACGCGCCGATCGGCGCGCTGGTCGGGCTGATCCTGGCGGCGGAGCTGATCATCGTGCTCGGCGGCTACACATTCGCGCCGCAGCTGGCCTCGACGGTCGCCAAGGCGACGCCGGATCTCGCCACGCGCTCCAACACGGCGGCGCTCGGCGACATCCTTTACACGGACTACCTCTATTATTTCCAGATTTCCGGCCTGGTGCTGCTGGTCGCCATGATCGGCGCCATCGTGCTGACGCTGCGCCACAAGCCGGGCGTCAAGCGGCAGTCGATCGCCGCGCAGGTCGGTCGCACGCCGGCGACAGGCATGGAAATCCGCAAGGTCAAAACGGGCGAGGGCATCTGAGATGGTCGTCGGCATTGCACATTACCTGACCGTATCGGCGATCCTGTTCACGCTCGGCGTGTTCGGCATCTTCCTGAACCGCCGCAACATCATCGTCATCTTGATGTCGGTCGAGCTCATCCTGCTCGCGGTCAACATCAATTTCGTCGCGTTCTCGGCGGCGCTGCATGACCTCGTCGGACAGGTGTTCGCCCTGTTCGTGCTGACGGTCGCGGCCGCTGAAGCCGCGATCGGTCTTGCCATTCTTGTCGTCTTCTTCCGCAACCGCGGCTCGATCGCGGTCGAAGACGTGAGCGCGATGAAGGGTTGACGGGAACCACCATGTATCAGGCTATCGTCTTCCTTCCGCTGCTCGGCTTCCTGATTGTCGGCCTGTTCGGCAATTCGCTCGGCGCCAAGGCTTCCGAATACATCACCTCCGGCTTCCTGGTGATCGCGGCTATCCTGTCCTGGATCGCCTTCTTCACCGTCGGCTTCGGCAATGGCGAGGTGTTCACCGTGCCGGTGCTGCGCTGGATCCAGTCAGGCGGCATCGACGCCTCCTGGGCGCTCAGGATCGACACGCTGACGGTGGTGATGCTGGTCGTCGTCAACACGGTGTCGGCGCTGGTTCACATCTATTCGATCGGCTACATGCACCACGATCCGAACCGGCCGCGCTTCTTCGCCTATCTGTCGCTGTTCACCTTCGCGATGCTGATGCTGGTGACCGCCGACAACCTCATCCAGATGTTCTTCGGCTGGGAAGGCGTCGGTCTCGCTTCCTACCTGCTGATCGGCTTCTGGTACAAGAAGCCGTCGGCCAACGCCGCCGCCATCAAGGCCTTCGTCGTCAACCGTGTCGGCGACTTCGGCTTCGCGCTCGGCATCTTCGGCGTGTTCGTGCTGTTCGGCTCGGTCAATCTGAGCACCGTGTTTGCCAATGCGGCGTCATTCCTGCCGGCCGAAGGCGCGCCTGCCGGCGCCGCCGTGCTGACTTTCCTCGGCCATGCGCTCGACAAGCAGACGGCGCTGACCGTGGTCTGCCTGCTGCTCTTCATGGGCGCCATGGGCAAGTCGGCGCAGGTGCCGCTGCACACCTGGCTGCCGGACGCCATGGAAGGCCCGACGCCGGTCTCGGCGCTCATCCACGCGGCGACCATGGTGACCGCCGGCGTGTTCATGCTGGCCAGGCTGTCCCCGCTGTTCGAGCTGTCGCACTCGGCGCTGACCGTCGTCACCTTCATCGGCGCCTTCACCGCCTTCTTCGCGGCGACCGTCGGCCTCGTCCAGAACGACATCAAGCGCGTCATCGCCTATTCGACCTGCTCGCAGCTCGGCTATATGTTCGTGGCGCTCGGCGTCGGCGCCTATGGCGCGGCGATCTTCCATCTGTTCACGCACGCCTTCTTCAAGGCACTGCTGTTCCTCGGCTCCGGCTCGGTCATCCACGCGGTGTCCGACGAGCAGGACATGCGCAAGATGGGCGGGCTGCGCAAGCTGATCCCGACCACCTACTGGATGATGATTGTCGGCACGCTGGCGCTGACCGGCGTCGGCATCCCGGCAACGGTGATCGGCACCGCCGGTTTCTTCTCCAAGGACGCAATCATCGCGACCTCCTTCGCCAGCCACAATGCGGTCGCCGGCTTTGCCTTCATCCTGCTGGTGGTCGCCGCCTGCTTCACCAGCTTCTATTCGTGGCGCCTGATCTTCATGACCTTCCACGGCGAGCCGCGCGCCAGCCACGAGGTCATGCATCATGTCCATGAATCGCCGCCGGTGATGCTGGTGCCGCTCTATGTTCTGGCGGCCGGCGCGCTGTTCGCGGGCATCATCTTCCACGGCGCCTTCATCGGCGAGGGCTATGCCGAATTCTGGAAGGCGTCACTGTTCACGCTGCCGGACAACCATATCCTGCACGAGATCCACGAGCTGCCGCTCTGGGTGGAACTGGCGCCATTCGTGGCCATGGTGATCGGCCTGCTGGTTGCCTGGAAGTTCTATATCCGCTCGCCGGAACTGCCTCGCAGCGTCGCCGCCAACCACCGCCTGCTCTACGCCTTCCTGCTCAACAAGTGGTACTTCGACGAGCTCTACGACATCCTGTTCGTTCAGCCGGCCAAGCGCCTCGGCAGGTTCCTGTGGAAGACCGGTGACGGCACGATCATCGACGGGCTCGGCCCCGACGGCATCTCGGCGCGCGTCGTCGACGTCACCAACCGCGTCGTCAAGCTACAGACCGGCTACCTCTACCACTATGCTTTCGCCATGCTGATCGGCGTGGCCGCTCTCGTCACCTGGATGATGCTCTGATGACCGACTGGCCAATCCTCTCGCTGGTCACCTTCCTGCCGCTGGTTGGTGTTCTCTTCATTCTGCCGATCAGCGACGACAGCGAAAACGCGCGCCGCAACATCCGCGGCATCGCGCTTGCGACGACAACTTTCACCTTCCTGGTGTCGCTGTTCATCTGGAAGGGCTTCGACAATTCGCAGGCCGGCTTCCAGTTCGTCGAGAAATACGCCTGGCTGGATTCGGGCATTTCCTACCACATGGGCGTCGACGGCATCTCGATGCTGTTCGTCATCCTGACGACGTTCCTGATGCCGCTTTCCATCCTCGCCTCCTGGGAAGCGATCGAGAAGCGGGTCAAGGCCTATATGATCGCCTTCCTGATCCTCGAGACGCTGATGATCGGCGTGTTCTGCGCGCTCGACATCGTGTTGTTCTACGTCTTCTTCGAGGCCGGCCTGATCCCGATGTTCATCATCATCGGCGTCTGGGGCGGCAAGCGGCGCGTCTATGCCTCGTTCAAGTTCTTCCTCTACACGCTCGCCGGTTCGGTGCTGATGCTGCTCGCCATCATGGTGATGTTCTTCCAGTCGGGCACCACGGATATCCCGACACTGCTGACGCATCAGTTCCCGGCCAACATGCAGACCTGGCTGTGGCTGGCCTTCTTCGCGTCCTTCGCGGTGAAGATGCCGATGTGGCCGGTGCACACCTGGCTGCCTGATGCCCACGTGGAGGCGCCGACGGCGGGCTCGGTCATCCTGGCAGCCATCCTCTTGAAGATGGGCGGGTACGGCTTCCTGCGCTTCTCGCTGCCGATGTTCCCGGAAGCGTCGGCGATGTTCGCGCCGCTGGTGTTCACGCTCTCCGTCGTCGCCATCATCTACACCTCGCTGGTGGCGCTGATGCAGGAGGACATGAAGAAGCTGATCGCCTATTCGTCGGTCGCCCATATGGGCTTCGTGACCATGGGCATCTTCGCCATGAACCAGGAAGGCGTGCAGGGCGCGATCTTCCAGATGCTCAGCCACGGCCTCGTGTCGGGCGCGCTGTTCCTGTGCGTCGGCGTCATCTACGACCGCATGCATACGCGCGAGATCGACGCCTATGGCGGCCTCGTCAACAACATGCCGAAATATGCCACCGTCTTCATGATCTTTACCATGGCCAATGTCGGCCTGCCGGGCACCAGCGGCTTCATCGGCGAGTTCCTGACCATGCTCGGTGTGTTCAAGGTCAACACCTGGGTGGCGTTCTTCGCCGCGACCGGCGTCATCCTGTCGGCGGCTTACGCGCTTTGGCTGTATCGACGCGTGATCTTCGGCGCGCTGACCAAGGACAGCCTGAAGAACCTGCTCGATCTTTCGCCGCGCGAGAAGGCGATCATCTACCCGCTAGTGGTGCTGGTCATCTTCTTCGGCGTTTATCCGGCGCCGGTGTTCGACGCGACGGCCCAATCGGTCAAGGCGCTCGTCACCAACGTCACCGCATCCATCAATTCCGCGCAGACCGCGGCGGCGAACTGACCGGGGAATAGAC
>NZ_RZSA01000294.1:0-6720 GCF_003998075.1 Mesorhizobium sp. M2A.F.Ca.ET.037.01.1.1
CAGGGCGTCCTGCGGGCATAGCGGAAATTGTCCGAATAGGAAATCTGCCGGCGCTTGGCTTCCTTCGGCTCTTCGACGCGATAGGCGATCTTTTCCTTCTCGGCATAGGCCACCGCTTCTTCCTTCGTGTCGAAGGTGAGCTTCACCTGGCTCAGCATGTCGCCGGAGGTGGTGTAGCCCATCAGCGGGTCGATCTTCTTGCGCTGCGCGGGATCGAACTCCAGCACCCAATGTCCGGTCTTGGCCTTGCCGGACTGCATCGCGGTTTTGGCTGGACTGAAAATGCGCGCGGACATGACCACCTCTTTGCCGCCCGGAAATCGGGCACCGTTGTTCGGCGCCATTCCCGGGTCCCATCGGGAGCCCGAAATCTCGCGCCAACCCCGTCATTACTGTGCAATGGCCGCGGCGGCAAGGCCGCAAGCGCCCCTGCGCTCCCAAGGCGCAGGGGAACCTCGCCGCGCCGGCGACATTATCGAAAGGTCGGGCGGCCGGGCCGGGCAAGCCTTCCCTGTCAGCCTCAATCAGAAGCGGACGTTTCGCCATGACCAATGCAACCGAACATGCCGTCCTGCAGCTCGCCGTGCTTGTCGGCAGCCTGCGCGCCCAGTCCTTCAGCCGCAAGATCGCCAAGGCCCTGGCCGCCCGCGCGCCGGATTCGGTGCGCTGCCGCTTCATCGAGATCGGCGACCTGCCGCTCTACAACGAGGATCTGGACGGTGACGACCCGCCAGCGGCGTGGTCGGCCTTCCGTGCGGCGATGCGCGAATGCGACGCGGTGCTGTTCGTCACCCCGGAATACAACCGCTCGATCCCCGGCTGCCTGAAGAACGCGCTTGATGTCGGCTCGCGCCCATCGGGCAAGAGCGTGTTCAAGGGACTGCCCGCAGGGGTCGTCAGTGTCACACCGCATAAGCTTGGCGCTTTCGGCGCCAATCATGCGCTGAGACAAACCTTCGCCTTCCTCGACATGCCAGTGATGCAGCAGCCGGAGGCCTATATCGGCAATGTCGCGGAAATCCTGGACGGCAAAGGCGCGGTGACCAATGCCGATACCGCCACCTTCCTCGAAAATTTCATGGCCAGCCTGGAAAGCTGGATCAGGACGGTGCATCCTGCCGGCTCGTCCTTCGATGCCTTCATGAAGCAGCGCGAGAAGATCGCCGAAGACTATGTCAATGGCGATGCCGCCTCGCTGAAGGCGATCGTCACCCGTGCCGGGCCGGCGACGTTCTTCTCACCGCGCGGCGACCATCTCGAAGGCGCCGAAGCGGTTGCCGGCCGTTACGAACGCGATGCCGCAAGCTTCCACAAAGGCGGCAACACCGATCTCGAGGTGCTGCAAGCGTCGGCGAGCGGCGATCTGGCGTTCTGGAGCGGCTTGCAGCATGCCAAGGCGCGCATCGGCAAGAACGGCGAGGCGACCGAGATGACCTTGCGGGTGACGGAAGTGTTTCGGCTGGAGGATGGCGCGTTCAAGCTGGTGCATCGCCATGCCGACCCGGTTCATTAGCCGGCGCTTGCAAAATCCGCGACACAATGCCGGGGGGCTTTGCAACACGCACCTATTCCTTTTGGCCTGCGAGCGGCATACATCGGATACATGGTCGTGCCACTTGATGGCATGATGGCGACGACAAAGATACGAATGAGCGCGGATACGGAAGTCTCGCCGTCGGGGGCCGGCAAGCCAGCGATATTGGACGGTACGATTGTCGTCGGCGGGGGCGCCGCCGGGCTTGCCGCCGCGCATGCGTTGACCATGGCCGGCGTGACGACGCGGATCCTGGAGCGCGAGCAGAGGCTGGCCGAACCCTGGCACCGCCGCCACGACAATCTGCACCTCAACACGCATCGCGACCTCTCCTCATTGCCAGGCGTGTCCTATCCGGCGGGGACACCGGCGTTCCCGCACCGCAGCGCCGTCGCGCGCCATCTCAATGAGTTCGCCGAAACGCACCGGCTGCCCGTCGCCTTCGGGGTCGAGGTCGACGAGATCGAATTCCGAGGCGACCATTGGCTGCTGCGGACAAGCGAGGGCTTGAAGGCGGCGCGATATGTGGTGATCGCCACCGGACGGGACCGGCAGCCCTTCATCCCGGCCTGGACAGGCATGGACGATTTTTCCGGCAGGATCATCCATTCGGCCGATTTCGGAAAGGCAAGCGACTATGCCGGCAAGAAGGTGCTGGTGGTCGGCGCCGGCAATTCCGGCTTCGATGCGCTCAACCATCTTTCCCGTGTCGAGACCGGCCAGATCTGGCTTTCGGCGCGCAACGGACCTTCGCTGCTGCCCAAGCGCATCGGCAAGATCGCGGTGCACCGCATATCGCCGCTCATGGCCAACCTGCCCACATGGCTCGCCGACGCGGTCATGGCGGCAACGCAGCGCCTGGTGTTCGGAGATCTGACGAAATACGGCCTGCCCCCTGCCCCGTCGGGCGGCGCCAGCCGGCTCGGCTCCGACTATACCGCGATCGCGGCCGACGACGGCGCGGTCGAGGCCATCAAGGCCGGGCGCATCATCGTCGTGCCGCAGTTGCGCGCATTCAGGCGCGACGGCGTCGTGCTCGACAATGGCCAGCGAATAGCGCCCGACATCGTCATCGCCGCCACCGGCTACCGCACTGGACTGGAACCGATGCTGGGCAAGCTCGGCGTGCTCGACGCCAAGGGCGTGCCGCTGTTCAACGGCGCCGCAAACGACCCGAAGCTGCCCGGGCTCTGGTTCACCGGCATGCGGCCCAGCATTCGCGGCTGCTTCGCCAACTCAACAATCCAGGCCGCGGCGATCGCCAGGAAGATCACTGGCCTGAAGAGCTGAGCGCGCTACAAGGAACAGACAAGACGGTCGGTCGTTTGCCTTTCTCTGATGAAAGGAAGCGAGATGCCGACGCCCGATGAGCTCGAAGCAAAATTCTGGAAAGCCCTGAAATCGGATATGACAATGATGATCGGGCTTGACGGCTCGAACATCATCCCGCGCCCCATGACGGCGCAACTGGAAGCCGAGGCCAGGGGCCCGATCTGGTTCTTCACCGCCAGGGAAACCGAGCTTGTGCTTGGACTTTCCTCCGGCAGCCAGGCAACGGCGACGTTTGTATCCAAGGGTCATGACCTTTTTGCAACGGTGCAAGGCCGGTTGCAGATCGATAACGACCGGGTCGTGATCGACCGGCTGTGGAACCGCTACGTGGAAGCGTGGTTCGAAGGCGGCAGGGACGATCCGAAGCTGACGCTGCTTCGCTTCGAGGCTGAACAGGCCGAGATTTGGCTCGACGCCTCCAGCGTCGTCTCCGGTATCAAGATGCTGCTCGGCTACGATCCGAAGGAGGAGTACAAGGACAACGTCGCCAAGGTCGATCTCTAGGCTGCCTGGACAGCATCATCGGCCGGATCGAACCGCGCTCTGTTTTTGTGTTGCCTTCCGGGCGTGCGCCCCCTATACGCCGCGGGACGTCGGAGTGTAGCGCAGCCTGGTAGCGCACCTGATTTGGGATCAGGGGGTCGCGTGTTCGAATCACGCCACTCCGACCATCGCTTTCCCCCAAAAAATTGCCGTGCCGGTCTAGCGGCCCAGGGCCTGACCAGAAGGGCTCTTGGCCTCACTCTCCTGGAACCATGTCAGCCTTCGCAAGTTTCGGTTGCCATGACCGGCAATGCGAAAACTCCGACCATCGCGCGCATCTGGCGCGGCAGAACCTTGCCCGACAAAGCCGACGCATATGAGGCCTACAACTACGAGGTCGGCATCAAGCCGCTGATCGAGAAGGCGCTCGGTGTCCAGACCTTCCGCGAGGACACGCCGACCTATTCGGAGTTCATGACAATCTCCTATTGGGAGAATAACGAGGCAATGGCGCGCTTCACCGGCGGCGATCCCACCAAGATCCACCATCTAGACCGTGACGAGGAATTTCTCATCGAGTTGCCCAACAGCGTTCAGGTGCTACGCCTGCTCGCCAGACACGGCAGCACGGGCTGAGTGCCGATCCCCAACAGTCCCGTCCGGGTTGAAATCAAACCTGTGGTGTGAACACGGAGACGGGTAAACCCGCCGGGCGAGTCCCCAACAACCTCAAGCCCGGCGAGCCTACAACCCGATCTGGAACGCGACCGGGGCCGGGATCAACCGGCACTGTCGGTGTTGCAAGACTGATGCCGGAAAGACTGTTCCGGAATGGGACGGCTACGCCGCACGCTCCCACAGATGCCGCACAAGCCGGGACGCGGCTCGAACAATCCCCCTCGCTCCCAACTTTGTCACCGGTCTAGACTTCGGACAAAGGGGGATTGTCGATGCCCGTGCTCGAGGCGCTGCTGTCGCTGATCGGTCCGGCCTACCTGGCCTATTACGGCTTCGCGGTTCCGGTCATGGTCGCCTGGGCAATCCTGTGCGCCGCTCTGTGGGTCTGGAACAACCGGCCGAGCAAGCGGCAGAGCGGCGTCGCCCGGTCGCGGTCCGCCGGCCTGATGGTCTTCGTCCTTGTCGCCGCCTGTTACATCGCGGCGCATACGGGCGTGTATCTTTTGGCTCGGCATCTGGCCGGGCTATGGGCGTAATTTTTCCCTTCTCCCCTTGTGGGAGAAGGTGGATCGGTGCGCAGCGCCGAGACGGATGAGGGGTATTCCAGCGGAGTGAGACGTCGGCTTTCCCTGGAGCACCCCTCATCCGGCCGCTTAGCGGCCACCTTCTCCCGCAAGGGGAGAAGGGAAAGGCCTAGATATCGAACTCGCCCTGCCCCTCGTCCATAGCGCTGACCGTCTCCGCCGCGAGCGCCCGGGTGATCGGCGTCTTGCGCTCAAGCGCGGCGCGGTCGAGGCGCTCGACGACACGCATGGCGGTGCCGAGCGAACGCTCGATGCGGCGCACCAGATATTGCACCACATGCGGCTCGACCTCGACCTGGCGGTCGGCGAACAGCTTTGTGATGACGCCGGCAAGCAGCAGATCGTCGGGCTCGTGGATCTCGATCGTCGCCGCCGCTTTCAGCCGCGAGACGAGGTCGGGGAGCGTGACGCGCCAGGCCGAGGGGAAACGCCGCGCCGTAAGCAGCAGCGTCGAGCCCGCGCCGCGCACTTCGTTGATCAGGTGAAACAGGCCCTGCTCATCGATCGCCGTCTTGTCGACGTCGTCGATGAGCGCCGGCCTCATGCCCAGGCCGGCGATGTGCTCGCCGATCCGGCCCGGCTCGATGGCGACGGCATGCGCCCGCTCCTGCCATATCCGGGCGAGATGCGTCTTGCCCGAGCCGGGCGGCCCGGCCAGCACGACCACCGGCGACGGCCAGTCCGGCCAGCGGTCGATCAGCGATGCGGCTTGCGCGTTGGTGCCCGACACGACGAGCTCGTCGCGCGAATAGCCGGTGCCGTGGCCGAGATCGAGCGGCAGCTGACGCGGCGTATCTGCTGGCTGAGCAGCCATGTCAGCCCCGCTTCGAACGGTGGCCGCCGCCGCGATCGGCCGGCAATGGCGGCACGGGCCCTGTGGCGTGACCCTTGTAGAGCGGCGATTCGAGATAGCGGGCGATGGCGAAGCGCACCAGCACGGCAATCGCCGCCGAGGCCGGCACGGCAATCAACAGGCCGACGAAGCCGAACAGCGCGCCGAAGGCAAACAGCGCGAACATCAGCCACACCGGATGCAGGCCGACGCTCTTTCCGACCAGTCGGGGCTGCAGGATATTGCCCTCGATGAACTGGCCGACGAAGAACACGCAGGCAACCAGCACCACCATGGTCCAGTCCGGCCAGAACTGGACGAAGGCGACGCCGATGGCCAGCACCAGCCCGGTCAGCGAGCCGACATAGGGGATGAAGGAGATCACCCCGGCGAAGAAGCCGATGAGGATGGCGAAGTTCAATCCGGTCAGCGTCAGCCCGGTGGCATACATGGCGCCGAGCACAAGGCATAGCGTGCCCTGCCCGCGCACGAAGCCGGCCGTGGCGGTGTTGATGTCGCGGGCAAGCGCGCGCACCGTCTCGACATGGTCGCGCGGCACCCAGCCGTCGACCTCGGCCACCATGCGGTCCCAGTCGAGCAGCATGTAGAAGGCCACGACCGGGGTGACGACGAACAGGCTGACCACCGAGACCAGCGCCACGCCGGAGCTCCAGATCGAGGTGAAGACGGTGGTGAGCAGGCTGAAACCGGAGGTCAACAGCGAGTTCAGCCCGTCGCGCAGGCCGGCGGCGTTGACGCCAAAACGCTGCTCCAGCCATTTCGGGTCGAAGCTGGTGAGCAGCGACTGCAGGCGCGTGAGATATTCCGGCAGCTTGCGGGCGAAATCGGCCATCTGGGTGGCCAGCACCGGCACCAGGATGACGAAGGCCAGCACCACGACGACGATGAAGGCGATCAGGATGACCACCGTCGCCATAAGGCGCGAGAGGCCGAGCCGCTGCAGCCAGTCGGCAACCGGATCGAGGAAATAGGCGAGCACCATGCCGGCGACGAAAGGCAGGAGGATGCCCGAGAAGACATAGAGGAACAGCGCCAGCAGAACCGCCGTCGCGAGCCAGAATAAGACCTGGCGACGAAGCGCGCCGGAGCTATCGTCCGCGGCGATCACGGCGCCATCGTGGTCAGGCGTCCGTGCCGGAGCCGCCCGATCTGCCGATGCCCGACTTGGTGTTGCCCGACTTAGTGACGTCGTTCTGGGAGTTGCTCGTTCGGGAGCCTTCGCCATAGCCGCTCATATGCCTTAGCCAAGCCACGAG
>NZ_RZSA01000295.1:0-6715 GCF_003998075.1 Mesorhizobium sp. M2A.F.Ca.ET.037.01.1.1
TCATCATTCTGATTTATGGTCAGCCGGCGGACATGACCGCCAGCTGGCTCTGGATTGCGATTGCGATGGTCATCCCCGTCACCTACGCGACCGAAGATATATTTTTGGCTGAGCGGAGGCCTGCTGCGATCGACAGCGTCGCTTTGTTCGGGATCACCCTTGTCGTTTCCGTGGCGCTGCTCATCCCGATTGCGGCCTATTACGATGATTTCATCCCGCTTGATCTGTTAACGGGACGCCTCGGCGTCATCGTGGTTCTGATGGCCGTGGCTGCCAATCTGGCAATGCTGCTCTTTATGGTCCTTATCTCGACAACAGGTGCAGTTTTCGCCAGCCAGAGCGCTTATGCCGTAACAGCGGCGGGCATCGGCTGGAGCATGCTGTTGCTCGGTGAAGCAATACCAATACTGACCTGGGCGTCCTTGGCGCTGATCATTGTCGGACTGATCATGGTGGAGCCGAAGCAGGAAGCCGAAGAAGAACCGCCGCTACTGGACGATACAATAGAGGATCTGGTCCCGCGCCTTGACCCACTACCGGCAGCCACGGAACAATCGCGGCCGATGCCGGTATAGTCCAGCGAGCGGCGCAGGGTGGCACCACGCCACCGAGATGTGTTCTCGCCTTTTCTCGAGAGCGGCTAAGGCGGCTTGCGACCATCACTGGGGCCAGCGAAAAGTCGGGAAGTGGCGCGACCGCGACCTCCAGGGTGGTCGCCGGCAGTGTCCGCTATAAGGCGGTGGCAAGCGTGACTTCAACGTCCCACATGGGGCGCGTTTCAGACATTCAGTCTGATGAGATTGAGCGAATGGCAGCTTTGCGCCCCGATTTCCGACGTTTAGGCCTTCCTGGTCGTTTCCCGAAAGCAGACGGTTTATTCATGCCGGGATGAACTCCGTTTTGAGCTAATTCGTTACACCTGAGTACCACGAGGTCCCCTGAGTTCATTCTCACGAAACTCGAGGAACGCACCTTCTGCGGGGCGAGGTCCAGCCGGGAGCACCGCGAGCGCTTCTACCCGGATCCAGCGAATAGCCCCGCCAGAGCCGGACCAGTTAGAGGTGATCATAGCAATGCCAAGACCGTTGATTGCGCTTGGAAGCCTGCCGCGGCGCCGATCCCGTGGTCACACGACCGGAGACGTCGAAGGTTGCTTCTCCTTTCAGAACGTCGACCGGCGCGGTCGATTTGCGAGGAGCCGCAATGCAAGATGACTCGTTAGGTCGGCCGGTGTTTAGGTCCGGCGGCGGCGGGTTACTTGCTGAACACCTTGGCTGGATCGGCATCGACACTGAACTCATGGATTGTGCCGCTCTCGTCTGTTACGCGGAACCAGTGCTCCTGCAGCGCGCGCGGCGAGATGACTTTGCCGGTTACATCTTCCACTGCCTGTAGTGCGTTGTCAGCATCAGCCTCATTTGTAGAGACGACATCTTCGCCGAAGAGTTCGTCTACGCGGTAGCGAGCCATCATCGTACCCCAAGGCGCTTCGCCTCTGCCTCAAGGGTCTCGCGGTCGTTGCCATGCTTGGCGATCAACTCGCGCACTTGAGGGATCGAAAGCCCAAACTTGCTGGCGAAATAGCCAACTTCGTATTCTTCATCACCCGAGACACGGTCCCGGTCACGGAAATCCGTTTTGCTTTTGTCGTCTGCCATGTGTCTGTCCTCCGCTCGTGAAAAGAGAAAGCGGACATAGGCAAAATGTTCCACCTCGATGCTTCAGCGACTGCTAAGGAACGCAACCAGCTCCCGGCCATTTCCTCAGCTCAGAGAGTTCCGAGTGCATGAGTAGGCGGAAAGGCCAACTCACCTTCATCGAGTTCCAATCGCCGACGCTGGTCGAGAGAGCTCCCGCCGATTCCGACTGGCTGCACGAGATCAAGTATGACGGTTATCGAACAGAGATCGTCATCGAGCGCGGGGAGGCACGAGCATTCACCCGACGGGGCTACGACTGGTCTCACCGCTACAAGCGCATAATTCAGACGGCTGCCAACCTGCCGGTCAAGTCGGCAATCCTAGATGGCGAGGTGGTGGTCCTCGGCACCACTGGGCTGCCGGACTTTCAAGCCCTCGAACGGGAGCTGGGAAACCCGAACTCGCTAAAGCTCATGTTCTTTGCATTCGACCTTTTGCACCTCAACGGTCGAGATCTGCGACAGATGCCTCTCATAGAGCGCAAGGCTGCTCTGCATGGCTGGCTGAAAGAAACGGCTCCGACGCTGACCTATGCCGAGCATTTGGAGGCGGGCGGTAGCGACGTGTTCGACCATGCCTGCCGGATGGGCTTGGAGGGCATTGTATCGAAGCGAGCCGACTCTCCCTACCGTTCCGGCGTTCAAACAAGCTGGCTCAAGGTGAAGTGCATCAATAGCGACACGTTCTCGATTGTCGCCTTCGTTGAGAAGCTCGGGGCTCAGCCGCGCCGCATCGCCTCGCTTTACATAGGCAGGCGAGACGGCGACCGCCTGCTATATGCCGGGAAGGCGCAAAGCGGCTATACCTTGCAAGCAGCCCAACGGGTTCGGGAGCGGCTGGACCCGCTGATCATCGAGAAGTCGCCGTTGTCGGCACCCATCAAGAAACCCAAGGCAACGTGGGTCAGACCAGAGGTGCTGGCAGAGGTGCAATTCAGCGGTGTGACGGACCGCGGCATCTTGCGCGAGGCGGTGTTCAAGGGATTGCGCGAGGACCTTCAGCCAATTACGGCCAAGCCTCCGGCTCCTTCCAAGCGCCGGGTGGAAAGCAAGCACGGCGTCCCGCGAAAGAACATTCTTCAGTTGCTACCGGACGCGGTCGCGCCATCCAAGGACGAGCTGACGGGATACTGGCGGCGAGTAGCCGACCGGGCGCTGATTCATCTAGGCCGACGACCACTGAAGCTCGTCCGCCACGCCTACGGTGCCACGTTCTACCATAAAGGGCCGTTGCCCCCGATTCCACGGTCGGTGCACCAGCTAAAAGTCAAAAAGCGCGAAGGCGGCGAAGGTGTCCGGGTCTGGGTAGATGACCTCGATGGTTTGCTTGGCTTGGTCGAAATGGACGCCGTCGAGCTTCATCCATGGAACGCGACCATCGACGACATCGAACACGCTGACCAGCTCGTATTGGACCTTGATCCCGGCGAAGGCGTGCCGTGGGATGTGGTCATGGAGGCCGCGCTGTCGCTCCGTATGATTTTTGAAGCCGCTGGCTTGGAGAGCTGGCCGAAGGTGACCGGCGGCAAAGGCGTCCATCTTACGGCCCCGCTGCCGCCAAACATGACTCACGATAGCGCGCGGAAACTAGCCAGATCGCTGGCTCAGTGCCTTGTGGACGCCGACCCCGAGCGGTACCTTCTATCAGCTGGTCCATCAGCACGCGCAGGACGTCATCTTCCTTGATTACCTCCGCAACGGCCGAGGCAACACTGCCGTAGGCGCATTTTCTCCGCGAGCCCGCCTCGGCTACCCGATCGCGCATCCCGTGACGTGGAAGCAGGTTGAGGCAGGTGTCCGGCCGGACACTTTCAGTGTCGCGAGGCCGTTTAGAGCCGGTTCTTGGATAGCAGCTTAGACTATGATGGGGTCGGTACACACGGCGCGTTTGGGGGAGTTCACTTTGTTGCCTCCGGTCAACGTTGAGAGACTCTTGCTCGTGTGAGGAGAGTGAGTTCTTCGTTGCATTCCTCAAAGCGAACACCTCGAACAATAAGATCTAGAGTTAGCTATCGCGTATTCCAGCGAGCGTTCGAGGAGATCCAAGTTGATCATCCCAAGACAGGAACGTCCCGCTTCGCGGAGCGTTGTTCCTCAGATCTTTAGAGCCGGAAGAGTGAGATGATCCGTCAGGTTGATAATGACCGGGATGAACGCGCAAGGCGGGCGGCTGACGAAATCATGCGGGTTGAGCGGCAGGAACGCGCAGAGAAAACAGCGCGATTGAGGGAAGCGCGTTTAGCCCGGGAGACTCAAAACAGGACCAAAACGGACGCAAAGAAGCGCGGGCACAAATAGGAAGAGAAGCGGTCGAAGACGGTCAATCGATCCGGTTCCCTTGTTGGCGACTGTCAGGAGCCTCCTTATCAGAAGGTGGGTGGGTGCGACCTTTGTGGAGATCGCCATGGGCAAAGAATATCCATTCACAGAAGCCACGCTCGGCGGCAAGTTGCGACGGCACAGGCCTATGCGTCCACTGCCTCACATGCAAAGCGCAGGGCGGTACTCGACGTCGCCGCATTGGCCAGGCGGAGCGGGCCAAACCAGCCCTGCCTTCAGTGGGATTTGCTCAAGATCATCTTCTGCAGCGAGTGCCGTGGCGTCCTCAGGCTTCGAAAAAGGCGCCGGTTATTTGATCACCGGCAGGCTATCCCACTGATGGAACGGAGGGGGTGAGGGCAGCATCCATTCCAACGTTGTGGCTCCTGGACCCCAAGGATTGCTGCCAACTTGGCGTCTCCTGGAGAAAGCTTCTATCACACAGGCCAGGAAGAAGAGCAAGCTCGCGCCAGAGATGTACGAGCCGTAAGAGGACACCATGTTCCAGCCGGCAAATGCGTCAGGGTAGTCGATGTAGCGCCGTGGCATCCCTGCTAGGCCGAGGAAGTGATGCGGGAAGAACACCAGATTGACGCCAACGAACGTTGTCCAAAAATGTACCCCGGCAAGAACGGAGTTGTACATATATCCGGTAATCTTGGGGAACCAGTAGTACCATCCTGCGAAGATACCGAAGAGCGCGCCGAGCGATAGGATGTAATGGAAATGGGCGACAACGAAGTAGGTGTCGTGCAGCTCGCGATCGAGCCCCGCATTGGCCAGCTGGACGCCGGTTACGCCACCAATCGTGAAAAGGAAGATGAAGCCGAGAGCCCAGAGCATCGGCGTCTGTAAGCGTATTGATCCGCCCCACATGGTGGCGATCCAGGAGAAGACCTTGATGCCCGTCGGAACGGCGATGACCATCGTGGCAAAGGTGAAGTAGCGCTGGGTATCGAGGCCGATCCCGCTCGTGTACATATGGTGCGCCCACACGACAAAGCCGATCGCACCTATGGCGACGATTGCATAAACCATCCCCAAATACCCGAAGATCGGCTTGCGGGAAAAAGTAGAGATGACCTGGCTGACGATGCCAAAGGCCGGAAGGATCATGATGTAGACTTCCGGGTGGCCGAAGAACCAGAAGAGATGTTGGTAGAGGATTAGGTCCCCGCCTTGGTCCGGCACGAAGAAGGCGGTGCCGAAATTGCGATCGGTCAGCAGCATTGTCAGCGCGCCGGCCAACACTGGTAGAGCGAGTAGCAGCAGGAAGCCGGTAATCAAAACCGACCAGGCAAACAGGGGCATCTTGTGCAGCGTCATGCCAGGAGCGCGCATATTGAAAATCGTGGTGATGAAGTTGATGGCGCCTAGAATCGAGGACGCGCCAGCGATGTGCAGGGCCAATATAACAAGGTCGACGGCAGGCCCCGGGTGCCCCGACGTTGACAGGGTCGGGTAGAGAAACCAGCCGGTTCCAGCGCCGAAGCCGCCAGGCACACTGGGCATGAAAATGGAGAGCAGGAGCAGGAGGAAGGCCGGTGGAAGAAGCCAGAACGAAACGTTGTTCATCCGCGGGAACGCCATATCGGGCGCGCCGATCATCAACGGGATCATCCAGTTTCCGAAGCCCCCGATCAGCCCTGGCATGACGGCGAAAAAGATCATGATCAGCGCATGGGCAGTGGTGAACACGTTGTAGAGTTGCTTGGCGCCGTCGATCGCCGAATCGCCCTGATAACCGTAGATGAATGAAGCCAAGCCTGGGAAAATCTGAATTCCGGGCTCCTGTAGCTCCATTCGCATCGCCACCGATAGGAGCATTCCAACGATGCCCGCGATGATCGCAAAGACAAGATACATCGTTCCGATGTCTTTGTGATTGGTCGAGAACAGCCAGCGCGCGGCTCCGGTGGGATGGCGGACTCCAGAATGAAGTTCTGCACTTGTCTCGGTGGGGGACATGGCAACTCTCGATCTTCAGCCGGATGACTGGCAGCGAGTTGTGCACGCGCCAAGCGCACCGAACCGGGCAATCGGAGCATTGTTCCCGGCTGACGGAGGGTAAATTTTTCGGCCGCTGGAACAACCGAACGAACGGTCTGTTCGGTTCCGACTGGAGCGACGCCTATGTTGGAGATGTTTGCAGCCCTACTGGTGCTTTTGGCGATCGCCGGGGGATTGATTTTCGTGTTCTGGCTGGAGGCCCGTCATGGCCTTCATGGCCCTGCTGAGAAGGGACCATATGTGCCGATCCGCGGCACGGACGTGCGGGGACCTGATGTCAGTCCATGATGCCGTTAATCGCTCGCGTCATGATGTGAATCGCCAAGCGCTTTGCGGTTGGCTGCTGGTCGGCTTCGCGCTGGCGGGTTTTTTCGATGGCATTGTGCTGCACCAGATCTTGCAGTGGCATCACTTGCTTTCAGCCTTCTCTCCCGGATCCGACCTGCGGTTCCAGGTAATGAGCGACGGCCTTTTTCATCTGGTGATGTACCTGTTGCTTGTATTGGCCAGCATCTTGCTGGTGGCGGCTCGAGCAACGAATTCACGCGTCGTCACGACGAGTGAGATTCTGCGGCTTTCGCTGGTCGGGTTTGGCATGTGGCACGTTGCCGACGCGGTTGTATTCCATTGGCTGCTCGGGCTGCATCGGATCAAGATCAATAGTGATGCTCCGCTTGCCTGGGACAT
>NZ_RZSA01000296.1:0-6646 GCF_003998075.1 Mesorhizobium sp. M2A.F.Ca.ET.037.01.1.1
TTTTATGCTTGTGCGACTTTGGTCGTCGACGGATCGATCCAGCCGATATTGCCATCCGGCCGGCGGTAGACGATGTTGAGATGGTCGGTCCCGGCGTTGCGGAACAGGAATACCGGGCTGTCGCTGTTGTCGAGCTCGATGACGGCAGACGCCACCGACATGGTCCGCAGCGTCATGCTTGATTCGGCGACGATGGCCGGAGCGAAGTCCTCCGGAATGTCTTCCTCATCATCTGTGAGGGGAGCCATCACCGTATAGGCGATGTCGGTCGGCTCTTCGCCATTGCCGTTGCCGGTGTTGCGCGATTTCAGCCGGCGCTTGTAGCGGCGCAGCCGTGTTTCCAGGCGATCGGCGGCCGCCTCGAAGGCAAGCGTCGGGTCCTGGGCGTCGCCGGTCGCCTGCAAGGAAGCGCCGGAATCGAGCCGGATCATGCAGTCGGCGGAGAAACGCGACCCCGATTTGATGACCGTGACATGTCCTGAAAAACCCCGATCGAAATATTTCTCGATCGCCTCGCCGACCCGGTCGTTGATGCGCGTGCGGAACGCATCGCCGATGTCCATGTGTTTTCCCGAAATGCGTAGATTCATCTGAAAACTGACCTTCCTTGCCCAGGCTTCAAACTGGTCCCGAGTTTATACCCGTGGTGCGCGCGCACAAGCTTCGCAGCGGCATGCGCGCCGATTTTAGACCCGAACTTTCCGGTTGATCACAAGTCGCCTTCTTGGCCGTCCATGGCCTTGTCTGACGGACCCATTTGCAAGCGGGCATTACGCCCTGCTCATGCGGGCGGGCTTCTAGACACTTCATTGCGGCTTGTCAATCAAGCTTGGGGATTGCGGGAAATCATCGGGATTCGGGTCGGGCCGGCATCGCCCGAATACAGGCGGGCCTAGCGGCCGGCGTTCGCGAGCGCCCGCTTCTCCCGCCGCCTTTGCACAGACGATGGGATATTCATGCCTTCGCGGTATTTCGCGACGGTGCGGCGCGCGATATCGACACCAATTTCCTTGAGCATGTCGACGATGGCGTCGTCGGAAAGCACGTCGGCGGGCTTTTCCTCGTCGATCATCTGCTTGATGCGGTCGCGCACGGCCTCGGAAGAGTGCGCTTCGCCGCCTTCGGCCGAGGCGATCGACGCCGTGAAGAAATAGCGCAGCTCGAAAACCCCGCGCGGCGTCAGCATGTATTTGTTGGCGGTGACGCGGCTGACGGTCGATTCATGCATGCCGATGGCATCGGCCACCGTGCGCAGGTTGAGCGGCTTGAGGTGGCGCACGCCATGGACGAGAAAGGCGTCCTGCTGCCGCACGATTTCCGACGCCACCTTGAGAATAGTCTTGGCCCGCTGGTCGAGGCTGCGCGTCAGCCAGTTGGCGTTCTGCAGGCATTCGGCGAGAAAATCCTTTTCCGCCTGGTCCTTGGCGTGGCTCGAGACACGGGCGAAGTAGACATTGTCCACCAGCACGCGCGGCAGCGTGTCGGCATTGAGCTCAACTGCCCAGCTGCCGTCATTGGCCGCGCGGACCTCGACATCGGCGACGATTGCGTCGCTTGCGCCGCCCGAAAACGCCAGGCCGGGGCGCGGATCGAGAGCGCGGATCTCGGCAAGCATGTCGAGGAGGTCCTCCTCGTCGACGCCGCAGATGCGTTTCAGCGTCTGGAAATCGCGCCGCGCCAGAAGCTCGAGGTTGGCGACCAGCGCTTTCATTGCCGGATCGAGCCTGTCGCGCGCCTGAAGCTGCAGCGACAGGCACTCGGCAAGGTCGCGCGCGAAGAGCCCTGCCGGCTCGAAGCTCTGGCAGGCGCCAAGCACACGCGCCACCGCCGCTTCATCCGTGCCGAGCCGGACCGCGATCTCCATCAGGTCGGTGCGCAGATAACCGGCCTCGTCGAGCCCATCGGCAAGCTCGCCCGCGATGAGACGTTCGCCGGGGCTTAGCGAAGCAAGTGCGATCTGCTCGCCGACATGTTCGCGCAATGTGACTGCGGCCGCGGCCATGTCGCCGACGTCGAATCCCTCGGATGAGGCTGTGCCGGCGCTGCCCGCTGCAGACTTCCACTGAGCCGTGAGATCCGGCCCCAGCCGCTCGCTGGTGCCGGGATCGTCGGGAAACAGGTTTTCCAGGGAAGAGTCGAGCTTTTGCGAGATCGCTTCCGCGCTCCACTCCGTCTCGCCCTCGAACCAGTCGCCGGCGCTATCCAGCTCCGGCGCGGCCTCGCTTTTCTGGGCCTGGTCGCTGGCGGCGTCGTCCTGCGGTTCGGCGCGCTCCAGGAGAGGGTTGCGCTCGATCTCCTCGTCGATGAAGCGTTCGAGCTCGACATGGGTAAGCTGCAGCAGCCGGATCGACTGCATCAGCTGCGGCGTCATCACCAGCGACTGGGATTGTCTGAGCTGCAGTTTGGCTGCCAGCGCCATGGTGGGATTCAAACGCCTCGTCTACGCGTCGCACTCTTGCATTCCAGTCGGGCATAGAAACTGGCCCGGCTTTTGCTTGTCAAGGAAAACGCTAGCAGGATCGGCTTACCGGAGCGTTATTGGGCCGAAAAATCGCAACAAACCAGTCGAATTTCGCTCAAATTCACTCTGAAGAAAGGTATTTTACGCTCAGAGCGTAAAACCCTCGCCGAGATAGAGACGCCGCACATCGGCGTTGGCGACTATTTCGTCGGCCCGGCCATGCGTCAGCACCTGGCCGGCATGGATGATATAGGCGCGATCGATCAGGCCGAGCGTCTCGCGCACATTGTGGTCGGTGATCAAGACGCCGATACCGCGCGCCGTGAGATGACGGACGAGCTGCTGAATGTCGGCGACGGCAATCGGGTCGATGCCAGCAAAGGGCTCGTCGAGCAGCATATAGGCAGGCCGCGTCGCCAGCGCCCGCGCAATTTCAAGGCGACGCCGTTCGCCGCCCGACAGCGACATCGAGGGCGCCTTGCGCAGATGGCTGATGTGGAATTCCTCGAGCAGCTCGTCGAGGTTGCGTTCGCGCACCTTGCGATCCTTTTCGACCACTTCCAGCACGGCGCGGATATTCTGTTCGACGTTCAGGCCGCGGAAGATCGACGCTTCCTGTGGCAGGTAGCCGATACCAAGGCGGGCGCGCCGGTACATCGGCATCGACGTGACATCGAAGCCGTCGATCTCGATCGAGCCCTCATCGACGGGAACAAGGCCGGTGACCATGTAGAAACACGTGGTCTTGCCGGCGCCGTTGGGGCCAAGCAGGCCGACGGCCTCGCCGGCGCGCACGCCGAGCGTCACCCCACTCACCACCTTACGGCCCTTGTAGCTTTTGGTCAGGCCTTTGGCGATCAGGGTGCCCTTGAACTTCGCCTTGTCGGTGCCGACCGTCGCCGGGGCAGCCGGCTTTGCGGCCGCCCGTCCCGGAAGACGGGCAAGCAGCGAGGATACGCCGGCCATTAGTTGCCCGACGCTCCCTGCTGCTGCGCGCCCTGCTTCTGGGGCGTGAACGACATCATCACGCGGCCGCCGCAGCCGTCGACATTGGCGAGGCCGCTCTTCATCTGCACGGTGAGCTTGCAGCCCTTGAGCACATTGTCGCCTTGCGAAAGCACCACTTCCTTGCCCTTGAGCACCAGCACCTGCGTCTTCATGTCGAACGTGCCGCTGTCGCCGGTGGCGACCTGGTCGTTCGATTTGACGTAGACCTTGTTCTCGACCTCCAGGTGATCGATATTGGCGGCGCCCGTCATTGCCGACGCGCCGGCAGCCGCGCTTTTGTCAGCCTTGGGGTCCTTGACATAGTAGACCGTCATCTTGCCGGCCTTTAGCAGGGTCGGCCCCTGATTGACGGTCACATTGCCGCTGAATATGGCCATGCTCTCGGCTTGGCGGACCTCAAGCTTGTCGCTTTCGATCTGGATCGGCTGGTCGCCGGATAGCTTGAGCCCGGACATCTGGCTGGTCGCGCTCGACTGCGCGAAGGAATGCGCCGTCCCCAGAAACAGCAATGCGGAGGCTGCGCCCAGAGCCCACGCGGATTTACTGCGACGCATTCTGTTCTCCACTGTTTACCCCTGCCGCCTTCAGCGCAGTCGGATCGATGTTGACGCGAACCCGGTTCTCGAAGACCACGAGCCTGCCATTATCCTCGACCGACATCGAGTCCGCCGTGATGCGCGACCCGCCGCGGCTGACGTCGACCGGATTGCTCGTCTTCATAGAGCCTTTACCCATGTCTAGGAAGATCGATTTGAATTTCGCCGCAAGGCCGTCCGTAGTCGTCACGCTGACGTCGCTGGTGAGGTCCATCGTATTGGCGTCGCGATTGTAGATACCGTGCTCGGCATCGACCGACACGATATTGTCGGTGGCGACGGGCAGTTTGGCGTTGATGCCTTCGAGGTCGATCACGGCCTGCTGGCCGACATCCTGCGTCGCCCTGGTCGCGGTCAGCGAATAGGGCAGCTTCTGCTTGGTGAAGCCGTTGAGCTTCGGATTGGCCATCACCAGCTTGCCGTTCGAAAACGCCGTGCCGTCGGCCTGCACGGAAATGGAGACTGGCGCTTTGAGGTAGGAATAGACTGGAAAGGCGATCGCAATCGCGGCCGCGAGCAGCGGCACCGCGAATTTCAGCACGCGCACGCGGCGCGAGTGCCGTTGCGCGCGGTTGAACGCCTCGCCGCGCGTGCCCTCTTGGATCGCGGGAGCCGGTGCCGCAGCGGCATCGCTCGTTTCGTCAGATCGCGCCAACATGACTTTTCTAATGGACCTTTGTCCGCCCAAACATCGCCTATAGGTGGTATGCCGGCACCTACACGCAAGCACAAGGGGACGAAAACTGCAAAAATGTGACGGCTGCCGCCCACAAAATCGGGAGGAATTCGGGGAGACGACCCGCACTTCATAGCAGATACAGAAGGGGACTGGGTTAATTTTTCGTGAGGTCGCCATCAACGCCGAGCTCGAAGCCGGCGTTCAGGAAACGGTAGCCGTGTGCCGAGGCTTGCTTTAAAAGCTTGCTTTCCCGCCGACCCATGAGGCTGACGATGGCAATGAGAGCCGACGACCTGATCGACCGCCGCCGCTTGCGCCGCAAGCTGACTTTCTGGCGCGTGGCTGCGTTTGTGGTTCTGGCGGCAGCGGTGATCGCCTTCTCGGCATGGGTCTATGACGACAATTTCACCGGCCAGGCGATCCCCCATATCGCCAAGGTGAAGATCGAAGGCACCATCACCGAGGACGAGGAACTGCTCAAAAGGCTGGAAGCGATCCGCAAGTCTGCGGAGGTGAAGGGCGTCATCCTGTCGATCGATTCGCCCGGAGGCACCACGGTCGGCGGCGAGTCGACATTCGAAGCCGTGCGCAAGCTTGCCGGCGACAAGCCCGTAGTGGCCGAGGTCGGCACGCTGGCGGCATCGGCCGGCTATATGATCGCAAGTGCTGCCGACCATATCGTTGCCCGCAAGACCTCGATCGTCGGCTCGATCGGCGTGCTGATCCAATATCCTGACGTCAGCGGTCTCATGGACAAGCTCGGCATCAAGCTGGAGGAAGTGAAATCCTCGCCGCTCAAGGCTTCGCCCTCGCCCTTCAAGCCGACCAATGACGATGAGCGCGCCATGGTGCGCAAGCTGATCCTCGACAGTTACGACTGGTTCGTCGGCATCGTCGCGGACCGCCGCAAGATGACGCATGAGCAGGCGCTGGCGCTGGCCGACGGTTCGATCTTCACCGGCCGCCAGGCCTTGGCCAATCATCTGGTCGACGCCGTCGGCGGCGAGCAGGAGGCGATCGACTGGCTGGCGACGAAGGGCGTGGATGCCAAGCTCAAGGTCGTCGAGTGGAAGGACAAGGACAGGCGTGGCGGCTTCCTGTTCTCGCAGTCGATGGCAAAACTAGCCGCCAAGGCGCTTGGCCTGCCGGATGCCGGCGGCGATATCATTCACGAGCTCGGCGCCGACCGCTTGTTTCTTGACGGTCTCGTTTCGGTCTGGCACCCTTGACATGCCGTTGGCGCGAGCCAAAAAAGCAATAAAAATCATCCTGATAATCGTCTGCAGTGGTTTCACGGGGAACGTTCCATGATCAAATCCGAGCTTGTGCAGATCATTGCTGCACGCAACCCGCACCTTTTCCTGCGCGACGTCGAAAACATCGTCGGTGCGATCTTTGACGAAATCACCGACGCGCTTGCCGAGGGCAACCGGGTCGAGTTGCGCGGTTTCGGCGCCTTTTCGGTGAAAAACCGTCCCGCCCGCACCGGCCGCAACCCGCGCACCGGCGAGTCGGTCGAGGTCGAGGAAAAGTGGGTGCCGTTCTTCAAGACCGGCAAGGAGTTGCGCGAAAGGCTGAACGGCGGCAAATAGGCGCCGCGCCGGCGGGTCGAGACGGCATCTTGGCGCTTAAAGCATGTCTCCCGAAAGGGAAGGCCGGTTTCGGGACAAAGACATGCGCGCTTAGGAAGCTTCTCTATACGGAGATCTGATGTTCAATCGCTTCATCCTCGTCGTGGTCTTCGTGCCGCTGGCCATCATCCTGATCGCGCTCGCCGTCGCCAATCGCGGCGCCGTCGCCTTCACGCTCGATCCGTTCCATCCCGGCAATCCCGCGCTGACGCTGAACCTGCCGCTTTTCATTTTCCTGTTCCTGGCCCTGGCCGTCGGCATGGTCGTCGGC
>NZ_RZSA01000297.1:0-6622 GCF_003998075.1 Mesorhizobium sp. M2A.F.Ca.ET.037.01.1.1
TGGAAAGGCCGCGTGGCGATGTCGCCGGCAAGCCGCGCCTTGATCGTCGCGGCGACATGCTTGCCCTCCTGCTTGGCCGAGGGCGCCACACCCGGCACGGGCTTCCCATCCGGCCGCACCACATGCGCGGTGTCGCCGATGACGAAAATGTCCGGGCTGCTCGGCACGGTGAGGTCGGGTTCGACCAGCACCCTGCCCGCCCGGTCGGCGGAAGCGCCCAGCCATTCGGCCGCAGACGAGGCGGCAACGCCAGCGGCCCAGATGATCGTCCTTGCCGGTAGCTGCTTGTCGCCAAAGACGACGCCCTCGGCGTCGAGTCGGGTGACGGGGCGGCCGAGCTCGACGGTGACGCCGAGCCGCTCCAGCGCCTTGCGGGCGTAGTCGGAAAGTTGCGGCGCGAAATTTGCCAGGATGCGGTCGCCGGCCTCGATCAGCACGACGCGCGCCTGGCGTGTGTCGATGTTGCGGAACTCGCCGCGTAGCGTGTCGTGCGCGAGTTCGACAATGGTGCCGGCGAGCTCTGCGCCCGTCGGGCCGCCGCCGACGATGACAAACGTCAGCAACGCCTGGCGCCTGGTGGGATCGGTTTCGCGTTCGGCCTGCTCGAAGGCGAGCAGGATGCGGCGCCGGATCGTCGTGGCATCCTCGAGCGTCTTCAGCCCCGGCGCGAACGGCTCCCACTCGTCATGGCCGAAATAGGCGTGACGCGCGCCGGTGGCGAGGACCAGCGTGTCGTAAGGGACCGAACTGCCGTCGTCGAGCAGCACGCGCTTGCCGGCGCGGTCGACACCGGTGACAGTGCCGAGAAGCGTCGTCACGTCCTTGCGCCTGCGTAAGAGATGACGGATCGGCCAGGCCACCTCCGAGGTCGCCAGCGACGTCGTCGCCACCTGGTAGAGCAGCGGCTGGAACAGGTGGTGATTGCGCTTGTCGATCATGGTGATGCGCACCGGCGCACCAGCCAGCGCGCGGGTGAGTTCGAGCCCGCCGAATCCGGCGCCGACGACCACGACATGATGCCTGGCTTCGCTCATTTCATCCACCTCGCGGTGTAAAACTACCACATAGAATGTAGGTATTTTGTGCGCTGCAACAACAGTCTTGCCGGCTGGAAACATGCCCCAGAGTCGTCGCGCGGCGTCGTGAATGCATATGTAGCGCGTGCTGCCGCAGGTATAGCGTGAGACCCCATGACAGGAGCCTATCATGGCTGACAATCGCGACGACGAAGGGCCGGCCCAATACGCATCACCGCCCTGCTTCATGCATGAACTCGAGCCGGAATACCGGGAGCCGCTGTCCGATTGGACGGATATCAGGCGTTGGCGCAAGGCCGAGCGCGAGCGGCTCATCAATGCCCGCCTTGCCGTCTCAGCCGATGCGCGCGCCGCTATGTCGGCACGTATCGCGGTCGGCCTCGACGCGCTGATCGGCGACATAGAGGGCCGGATGGTCAGCCTCTATTGGCCGTTTCGCGGCGAGCCGGATCTGCGCGGCTGGATGGCCTCTATCAACGAGCGCGGCGGCCGCACCGCGCTGCCTGTCGTCATCGAGAAGGGTCAGCCGCTGGTGTTTCGCGCCTACAGACCGGGCGACCGGCTGGAAAAGGGTGTCTGGAACATTCCGATCCCGGCCGAAGGCGACCCCGTCCTGCCCGACATCGTGATTTCGCCGATCGTCGGCATCGATCCAGGCAAGTATCGGCTGGGCTATGGCGGCGGCTTTTACGACCGCACGCTGGCCGCCATGCCGTTCAGGCCGCTGGTGATCGGCGTCGGCTATGAATTGCAGCGCATCCCCACCATCTACCCGCAGCCGCACGACATTGCGATGACGACTGTGGTGACGGAGGCGAATCCCGCCTAAACGGGCCAGGTCCATCGATCGGATAGTGGAAAATCAGCGTGAAAGTGACGCCGACCGCCTCCATGTCCCTGCGGCCGTCGACGACCATCTCCTTCAGGGTGTTGAGTTGCGCCGCATGCTCGTCGGTATCCCAGACGCTAACTTGGACCATCTCGCCTTTCGGCGAGACGCCCGAATAAAAGTGGAGCAGCCCCGGCAGCCGTCTGACGGCTTGGATGATGTACTGCGCGGTTTTCTTGCTGGCGGCATCAACCTCGGCAAACCGAGCCGGGTCGAAGCTGGCGCGCGAGATGCGGATGACGGAGGTTGTCGGCAATGACTCGGCGAGCGTAGTTCTTTCTGTCATATCGCAGCTGCTGCCTCCTACTGGTTATCAATCCAGATCCTAGGCCATCTCCGGCCTCAAGCCGACCGCCGTGCGATCGACGATCTCGCGCAGCGCGAAGGACGAGTTGATCTTGGTCACATGCGGCATCGCCGACAGCCACTCCTTGTGGATGCGCTCATAGTCGACGAGATCCTTCGCCGCGATGCGCAGGATGTAGTCGTATTCGCCCGACATCAGATGGCAGGAGAGCACGTTCGGGCAACGCTTGATCGCCGCCTCGAAATCCGACAGCGTCTTTTCGAATTGCCCCGACAGCGATATGTGCACGATCGCCGTCATCTGGTGGCCGAGCGCGCTGTTGGAAAGCCGCGCGTGATAGCCGCGGATGGTTCCGGACTTCTCCAGGTTGTCGAGCCTGCGCGAGCAGGCCGATTGCGAAAGGCCGACCTTCTCGGCAAGCGCCGCATTGGGTATCCGGCCATCCTTCTGCAAAGTCTCCAGAATGGCGATATCAATCCTGTCGAGCGGCATTTTTCGTGGTTCCTGCGAATTTCCGGCTATTTTGCGCAACGATTATCGAAGACCGATCCTTGCCGCAAGTGCATTCGCAAACACATACGGAACGATTCGTGGTTGACTGCGATTATTGCGTGTCGCCTCCAAATCGCGCGGCGTTCCGGAGCTGATGGCATGCACCAATGACAGGGAGAGCGCCCCTGAAAGGGCGTGGACAGGAGAAGAAAGATGCGTGTCGGCTGCCCCAAGGAAATCAAGAACCATGAATATCGCGTCGGCCTGACGCCCGGCTCGGTCCGCGAATATGTCGCGCACGGCCACGACGTGCTGGTCGAGACCGGCGCCGGCGCCGGCATCGGCGCCGACGACAACGCCTATCGCGCCGCTGGCGCCACCATCGCCAAGACGGCGGCCGACGTGTTCGCCAAGTCGGACATGATCGTCAAGGTCAAGGAACCGCAGCCCAATGAATGGGTGCAGCTGCGCGACGGCCAGATCCTCTATACCTATCTGCACCTGGCTCCGGATCCGGAGCAGACCAAGGGTCTTCTCGCTTCGGGCGTCACCGCGATTGCCTATGAGACCGTGACCGACGACCGCGGCGGCCTGCCGCTGCTCGCGCCGATGTCGGAAGTCGCCGGCCGCCTGTCGATCCAGGCTGGCGCGACAGCGCTGCAGAAGGCCAATGGCGGCCGCGGTGTGCTGCTTGGCGGCGTGCCGGGCGTGCTGCCCGGCAAGGTCACCGTGCTCGGCGGCGGCGTCGTCGGCCTGCATGCGGCCAAGATGGCGGCCGGCCTCGGCGCCGACGTCACCATCATCGACCGCTCGATCCCGCGTCTGCGCCAGCTCGACGACATTTTTGGCGGCCGCGTCCACACGCGTTACTCGACCGTCGAGGCGTTGGAAGAGGAATGCTTCTCGGCCGACGTCGTTATCGGCGCCGTGCTGATCCCGGGCGCCGCGGCGCCCAAGCTCGTCACCCGCGAGATGCTTTCCGGCATGAAGAAGGGCTCGGTGCTGGTCGACGTCGCGATCGACCAGGGCGGCTGCTTCGAGACCTCGCATGCCACGACGCATGCCGATCCGACCTACGAGGTCGACGGTGTGATCCACTATTGCGTCGCCAACATGCCGGGCGCCGTGCCGGTCACCTCGGCGCACGCGCTCAACAACGCGACGCTGCACTATGGCCTGCAGCTCGCCGACAAGGGGCTCAAGGCGCTGGTCGACGACCACCACCTGCGCAACGGCCTCAACGTCCACAAGGGCAAGATCACCAACCGCGCCGTCGCCGAAGCGCTCGGCTACGAAATGGTCGAGCCGAAAGCGGTGCTCGCCGCCTGATATCCGGCAAGAATTCCTCCTGTCACGCCCGCCGGTTAACTCCGGCGGGCTTTTTTCTTGCGCGGAAGTAGGTTTCCGTGAAGAAGTCCGGACAACAAAAAAGCGGAGCAAAAGCCCCGCTTCCTCGATGTTGCGACCTGCCGCCGGTCCATCCGCGGTCGACTGATCATCAACCATTGCTTCTTAGCAAAGGAGTACGACGAGAATACGACAGTCTTGACGGACTTCGATCCTGTCTTTCGGCCGTTATGCGTCCCTGTGTGAAGTGCTTCACATTCGCGCGGCGGGAAAGATGCCTAGACACGCGATGCTACTGGCGGTCTGTGCTGCTTGCCGGGTTCGGACAATCCCGCCCTGACAGCACTTGCCGACAGCTTCTGTCAGACCCTCCAACGGCCCGCCTGACCATCGGCGGGCTTCTTTTTTGGGGCTTGTCGGTTTGGGATCAGGCCCGCTCGATGCGGCATTGATAGCAATTGTTCCGCGCCGAGCGGACGTGGATGTAGGCGATGTCGTCGCGCTCAAGCAGTGTCGTGGCGCGGGCTGCGATATCGCCCGTCGGCGTGACCGCGCCGCTGCCATAGACGATGCGATCGTCCTTGCCATAGCCCCTGACGATATAGTCGCTGCTTGCGAGCATTTCCGGCAGCGCCTCCCCGTCGGCGGCGCGTTCGCATTCCTCGGCGTGTAGGAAGATCGGGCCGGTCTCGGCATAGGGCTGCAGTTCCGGGAATGGCCTGTAGGCCATGATCAGATAGCCGTCGCCGACTGCGACGTTTTTCATGCAATGCCTGCAGGGCACGCCGTCGCCGTCGGAAATCCGATGTTCCGGGGCAAGGCCATAGGCGTCGGGCCCTCCCCCCTGCAAGGCGCGCACGGCTTCGGTCGGCAAGGCTTTGAACTGGATGCTCATGGCAAAATCTCCGGTGGCGATGTCCGGAAATTATGCTTTGGCGGCAGTGCCTCCCACCCGATTCCTGCCTAGAGCGGTTCACCGTTTCACGGAAACGGCGAACCGCTCTAACTCTTGGTTTTTACGCAATTCCGGACGGAAAACCGCTCACACTTTTCCTGGAATTGCTCTAGCGGCACGCATATGGAAGAGCCCGGCTGCTTTGCGCAACCGGGCTCTAGACATCGGCATTGTCGGACTGAGCGTTACCGCACGAAGTCGTCGAAGCGGCGCAGCGTCACGCGGCGGTTGCGCCAGTTCTCCTGCTGGGTCGGAACGAGCAGGAATTCCTCGCCATAGCCAACGGTTTCCAGCGCGAATGCGGGCACGCCGAACTCGCCTACCAGGGTCCGCTTGAGGGAGGCGGCCCGGCGCTCGGACAGGACCTGGTTCGACTCGAAGGAGCCGACAGCGTCGGTGTGGCCCTCGATCAGGATGCGGGCGCCACGGTCGCGTCGCAGGATGCGATGGAGCGCGTCGGCGATGATCTCGACCTTGCCATATTGCGAGGGGGCGATGGCGGGCGAGCCGAACTCGAAATTGATCGACTGGATGTCGATCGAACGCGCCATGTGCCGCAGGTCCGGCCGGCGCTTGAACTCGCGAATAGTGACACGTTCATTGGGGCGCAGCTTCTTCCTGGGCGCGGCCTCGAGCTGCCGCTCGATGGTCGCGGCCGAAGGCGTGGTCGCCTGTGCGAATGCCAGGCTCGGCATGGCAATTGCCGCGATCGCGGCAACGGCAAACATACGTCGGGTCAACATGTCTTTTCTCCTACAAGCTCGGCCTCGTAATGCGGCCGGACAATGGCAAAGACAGTCTGAAGCGGCGATGAACGGGATGTTCAGGCCCACGGCAATTCCGGGAAAAGCGTTCGCCGGTTGGGCTCGGCTGCGGCGTGAAACGGGTCTAGCCTCGCATGACGCTGGCCGAACGCTCGGCGAAGGTCAGCGGGTGCACGACTTCCTTCTTCTGCGCCACAGGCGTGAAGCCGAGTTTCTGGTACAGCGGCAGTGCCGCCGGATGGTCGAGCGTGCAGGTCTGCACGGACACGAACTTTGGCCCATATGCCCAGGCCGCCGAGATCGCCGCGCCGAGGAACCAGCGGCCGATGCCCTGGCCATGCGCATGTTCCATCATGCCGAAATAGGCGAGCTCCACTTCGTCCGGAAGATGCGGCTTTAGGTCGAAGAAGCCGGCTGGAGCGCCATCGAGATAGAGCACCCTGACGTCGCGGTCCTCGCGGTGCAGGCCGGCGGCAAGCTCCTCGTCGCTCATCCTCAGCACATTGACCCAGTGCCATTTGCGCCCGACGCGATCTATCAAATAGCGGTAGAAATGGAGCGGGATGTCCTTGGTCTTCAGCAGCGCGATCTGCCGGTTGTAGGGGATCGGCGACGAAACCGCCGGCGCGGCGTGCATCTCCAGGAACGTGACCGTGACATCGATAGCTTGCGGCGCGCCGTTTTCCATCATTCTTTCCCCGTCACCACCGGCGTGTCGCTGAGACCGCCCCATTCCGTCCACGAACCGTCGTAAAGGCGGTTGTCGGTATGGCCGAGCGTCTCCAACGCGAGCGTGATCGCCGCCGCCGTGATGCCCGAGCCACAGGACGT
>NZ_RZSA01000298.1:0-6621 GCF_003998075.1 Mesorhizobium sp. M2A.F.Ca.ET.037.01.1.1
TTCCTGCGCCGCGCCCGCAATCTCGGCTTCTCCATCGACGACTGCCGCCAGTTGATGGCGCTCTACAAGGACCGCGACCGCGCCAGCCACGACGTGCGCGAGATCGCCGCCGCCCATGTCAGGGCGATCGAGGAAAAGGTACGCGAATTGCAGTCGATGCGCTCGACGCTGCAAAAGCTGATCCACGCCTGCCATGGCGATGACCGGCCGGACTGCCCGATCCTGGACGACATGGCGGGCGCGGCCTGAGGTCCGAGGTCCGTCAGCGCTTCCAGAAATCGCGGTGCGGGGCGAGTAGCTCCTCCGCGATTTCGGGGAAAGGACCAAAGACTTCGATCTTCTTCTGGCCGGAAGCGAAAACGGTGCGCGAGGCGAGGTTCATCGTCGGATTCTCCTCGTGATCGCCGGTGAGCGCCAGCAGATCGGTTTCCTCGAAGCCGTAGACCAGCCGCCCGATATTCGCCCAATACATGGTGCCGGCGCACATCGCGCAGGGCTCGCCGGTCGTGACCAGCGTGCATTGCCACAGGAACTCCGGCTCATAGGCGGCCGCAGCGCGGCGGGCGAGCTCGGTCTCGGCATGGCGCACCGTATCGAGATTGCCCTGCCGCATCAAAACGCGATCGCCCGGTCCGACCAGCACGGAACCGAAAGGATGATGCCCATGCGACGCCGCCTCGCGCGCGACGGCGTCGGCGGAGCGCAGGTGTGCGAGCATCTGATCACGGGTCATGGGAACACCTCTCATGGCGAGATTGCTGCCAAGGGAACATGATTAGCAAGAACTTCTCTTCGCTTGCGCCGCCATTTCGAGTGAGCGCTTGCAAGGACCCCTATCCATCCGGGCGTTGGGGTTTCGTCACGCTGGCTTTTGTCCATCTTCGCCGCCATCATGGGCCATTGGGCATCCAGGAAGATATCGAACGCGTCGAGCAGCACATCCGCGAGATTGAACAGCGGATAGAGCGCCAGCGCGGGGTGATCACCCAAGCCGAGGAAAGCGTCTTGCCGACGGACGGCCCGCGCAACTTCCTGTGGTTCCTGAAGGAAGCGCGGAGCCTAAGCCGGGATCACCTCGCCAGGCTTCTGGCGGACTAATTTCGGGCGAAGGATTCGCAGTAACGGTGTGGCAGCCTTCATCCCCAAGGGCTGGCCCGCAAACCCGTTAGCCATACAATGCGCGACAGTCCGCAGGTGCGTCTGCTCGGCTTTCCCAACCATAATCGCAAAGGACGCTAGTTGGCCCGAATGCGATAGTCGCGAAGTGCCACTACAAGCTGGAAGCGTTCTCTCGCAGCCATCGAAGAAAGGGCCGCATTGTGCCGACCGCCAACGCCTCTACAAGTGCGGCGCCTGCCGTTCGCCGCCAAGGAACAGTTTCCCGCGTCGCGAGTTTCTAGAGCTAGGCGGACGCGCGTCCCGATTTGAAGGCGGCCATTGTGATGCACCAGAGCGAAGACACCAAAAAGCTTGCTAAGGAAGTCTATGAGCGGGAATGGAAAAGCCTGGTCCGCATCAAGGAAACTCAGGAACTCATAGAGACCAACCGCCGGCTCACAGAGAGGTCCCGCGAACTGTCAGCCATGCTCTTGGCAGGGCTGGCAACCGGATTTGAGATCCAAGAGTAATCGCCCCGCCCACGGCGATTGTATATTTGACAGACCCAGGCGTTTACGTAACAGAGTTACAACGTCGCGAATAGGCCGGCCTGCCCTTCCATAAGGCGGGCCATTCGCGTTATAACTTAGTCCTTGCTTGGGGGGACAACTATGTTTTCTAGGGATGTGCAGTTCAGTCTAATGCTTACGGTTGCGGTGGGTGTCGCAGCAATCATATGCGTTCTCTTATATCAGAAATACAAGTACAGGCCGCTACTCGTCATTCGCTTGTTTGTTCTGATTCTTGTGGCAACGCTTTCGTTGGAATTGCAGATGGTCATCCATTTTAGCAAGCCAATGGCTGCCGCAACCCAGCCCCACACCAGCGGATGAATGCGGCACTCGCGTTTTCGTCTGTGAAAAGCGGGTAGGACAACCCATGAGAGTCGTCGCGCCCATCCAAATCGACTAATATTTGATTCGGTCTACTCCAGACCGGCCACAGGACCCGCCCTGAACCCGGCGGGGCGCGATCCTGCGTTCCGGTCAACCGGGGATTATCCCGGTGGAGGACAAACACATGAGCCTATCATGTGCGTGGCCTAAGGCGGTGTACGTCACCTTCTACGTACGTATCCGCAACGGACGTCTGGAATTCGTCCGAGAGCATTGCAGGAGCTATCCGTCCCGCTAAGGCGGAAACACTCCCAAGGAACTGGCCCCGCTTTGGCGGGGTCTTTTTTTGACCATCGAATCTTGGCTGATTTGCCCGGCCATTGCAATTTGTTTCGTAACCGTTTCGGTTACTTTTGGGTTTATGTGCCAGCTAGCACATACCGCGCCGCTCGCCCCACCAGCCAAACCAAGAGAGCAAACCCAAATTGGAGCATGATATCGACCGGATGGTTCCGTGATCTCGTCATGCTCCCCGCCCACGGCGATTATATATTTTACAGACCCAAATTCCGATCTAGGGCCGAATAAGCCGGCGATACGCCCTCTCGTAATAAGACGTGGGGAACGGTCGGGGAAACTCGGGATGGCTCGTCCAATTACGGACAAACCCTGGCACGTACCAAAACCCTTCAGCGACCCAGCGCTCTAGCGTTTGGCTTCCATCGTGAGCCCGGCAATAGTCCTCCATGGCCTTGGACAACCGGTCGAACGATTGGACGTCCCAAATCATGTTGGCGGATCGTAATCAGGAATGACCCATCACCCGCTTCGAACTCGTTCCTTAGCGTCTGTAAGTCCATGCGCTGCCCTCTGCCATCGGCAGAGCCTATCAGATCGACCCAGCCCCAAACTAGCGGATGAATGCGTTCTCCCGGCTACTGACAGCAAGTCCCTACGGGCAATCCTAGCGCCCAGAAAACAAGCACACTGATGACTGCCGCAGTCGCCCCCAAGACGTAACCCATCCAAAGTTTTGGAGGCGGCCCGTTCATCCACCGGATTAGGCGCCCTAGCTGGTCCCTCACGGCTTCTGATCCTTGTCCTTTTCTGATGGCTTGGGCGGCGGCGCTTTTGCCACCTTCCTGATTGCCGCGTTCAACGGCTCTTCGGAATCGACGGTTTCGATTTCGCGCGCCAGTTCGCGGAACTTCTCTACTTGACTCTTTTTGACCTTGGCATCGTTATTCATGGATGCACCTCATCTATATCGATGACTCTCAAGACAGACCGGCAAACGTATTCTCGGCCATCGCCATTCCCCATCGCCAATGGAATGACGCCTTCACTTACATTAAGCAATGGCGCAATCATCTGCGGAATGTACACGGCATCCCACTTGGATACGAGCTTCATTCGACGAACTTCCTGTCCGGTCGAGGCAGCGACGGACGACTGGCTCATTTGAGCCGTCATACCCGCGCTCAGATCTTCCACAAGCATTTTGCCGTCATCGAATACATGAAGAAGTGGGGCATTCGCGTTTTCAATGTCTGCAACAGAGACGACGATCAGTTTAGAGCGTTCGAGCGGCTGCTAAACCGCATAAACCGAACGATGGTCGCCTGGGATTCATACGCTCACCTCATTTGCGACGAGGGGAAGGAGCACCAGTACGTTTCAATGGTTCGCAGAATGCGTGTCCATAACCCCATTCCGAGCAACCAAATTTTCTGGGAAGATGGCGAATATACGAGAAACATTCCTATCGAACGCATCATCGAAGACCCGCAGTTCAAAAGCTCTCAGAAAAGCTATTTCATTCAGACCGCAGACATTCTCGCTTACGGGCTGCTGCGCCGCGAAGTGCCGACGCCAAAGGCACGGAAACGACGCATCCACAATTCGTTTGAACAACTGAACCATGTCCTAACTCGTGAATGCAGCCGGACCGATCCTTTGGGCATAATTAGATAGACGAAGGGCGGCATCGATTTCTCGATTCCGCCCTTAAGCAGGACTTACCCCGGCTTCTACCACCGGCTCAGTCGAGCAGCATCAATATAAAGAAAAATGTTAACGGTTTCAATAGTTTAAGCTATTTTACGTTAACCCATTGATAACAGACTCATTTTTTACGGTGATACCGTTTCGTTTTCCACAGGGGTAGCTGCAATTGCACCGGCTTGCGGTAGTGGTCCTGCTTAGATTTCAACAGGTCTGCGATAGGTCAGGCGCTTACCCTTTGCACCGCGCAAGGCGATCAGCGACCGCACGTTGTCGTCGATGCCCATGGCAACGCGGTTCGAATAGCGGAAGTCGAACTCCGCCAGATAGCGGTGCAGATGGTGTTCGGCGCAATGCTGGTAACCGCCCTTCATGCCGCGCTTGAAGATCGAGAAATAGCCTTCGATGGTGTTGGTGTGGATGTTGCCGCGAACGTATTCGTCCTTGGAATGCGTGACGAATTCATGCGAGGCGAAATCCTGGCCGGCGCGGCGATAGATGCCGCTTTCGTCGGTCATCAACGCGCTTTCGCGGGCGATGTTGGCGCGGACAATAGGCATGACGTTGCCCATGCGGGCGGTATCGACATGGAAGGAACGAGCCTTGCCGCCGCGCTCGACCAGCGTGACGACCGTGTTCTTGTGAGCCGCGCCCTTGCTAACCGGGACGCCTGCCAGACGGCCAATATAGGTTTCGTCCACTTCAACGAACTTGCCAGCACCGCCGATGGGCGTGAGGTCATCCGAGCGCATGGCTTCACGGATGCGGTGGCAGAGGAACCAAGCCGTCTTGTAGGTGATTTCCAAAGCGCGGTGCAGTTGATGGGCCGAAACGCCCTTCTTGCTGGCGCACATGGCATGCAAAGCCTGAAGCCAGATATGCAGCGGCAGCTTGGACTCCTCGAAGATCGTGCCCATGCGGACGGTGAACTTCTTGCGGCAATCCGAGCACTTGTAGAGGCCATGGATTTCGAGGCCGTGCGGGTTCTTCTTGGAAGGCTTCGTGCGACCACCCTTCAATGCGTAGTGCTTTTCCATCGAACCGCAATGGAAGCAAACCGGACCCTGCGGCCACAGCATGCCCTCGACGTGCTCGAAGGCGGCGGCTTCGTCGTGGAAGTAGGGGCGGGACAGAACGGACATAACGATAACTCCTTGTATTCGTTATCGCATATGCGTTTGGGTCTGTCAAATATATAATCGCCCCGCCCACAGGGGTTCAAACCGTGAACAAAATCTGGCATGGTGCCCCCCATGCCCATCGTTTCCCCGATTCCCCTCAACCCCTTGATCGACGGCCGCCAGTCGGAGCGCGCCATGCTGGTGCGGCGTGGCGTGCAGCGGCTGCTCCGCGAAATGGGCGCGCATGTGCTGCCGGAGCTGTCTTTGGCCACCGGCCGGCGCGCCGATCTCGTCGCGCTGACCAGGCAGGGCGACATCTGGATCATCGAGATCAAATCCTCGATCGAGGATTTTCGCGTCGACCGCAAATGGCCCGATTACCGGCTGCATTCCGACCGCTTCTTCTTCGCCACCCATCCCGGCGTTCCGGCTGACATCTTTCCCGAGGAATGCGGCTTCATCCTTTCCGACGGCTATGGCGCGGAGATCCTGCGCGATGCGCCGGAGCACCGTATGGCGGCGGCGACGCGCAAGGCGCTGATGCTGCGGATCGCGCGGGCGGGCGCCGCGCGGCTGCTGGCAGCCGAGCTCGCCGGCGTCGCGGTGCCGGCGCTGGACGGCGAGAGCGAATAGGCTCCTCCCGAGGTTGGAGGCCGGCGTCTTGCCATCGACGTCCGGCGTCGAGCCAGGGCGCGCAAACTGACCCCTTGCGTGCGGCCGACAAGAATTTTCGTCTCGCACCGATGATTTCCGCCGATCTCGATTGTCTTCACCTACAGGCGCGTCCGGGTGGCCGGCGGCCTGAAAAGAGGTGATCACATGAAACCGTTGCAAAATCAGAATGTCGTCGTGGTCGGAGGCAGCCGGGGAGTCGGCCGCGCGATCGTGGAAGCCGCGCTTGGCGCGGGAGCGACCGTGCTTGCCGTCGCCCGCGGCGCCGCCGACCTGAAGCAGCTTGCCTGGGAACGGCCGGGCTTGAAGACCCTCAGCATGGACGCGACGGCGGAAGCCGCGCCGCAAGCGGTTTTCAATGCGCTGGCACCCGACGTGCTGGTGGTCTGCGCGGGGGCGCTCGCCGCCGCCGCGCCGATCCAGGAGCAGAGCTGGGAAGTCTTCTCGGCGAATTGGGAAATGGACGTCAAGGCATCGTTCCTGTTCTGCCGCGAAGCCCTCAAAGGTCGGCTGAAGCCCGGAGCCCGCGTGCTGCTGATTGCCAGCGGCGCCGCCATCACCGGCGGCCCGCCGAATTCAGGCGGCTATGCCGGCGCCAAGCGCATGCAGATATTTCTGGCCGGCCATTGCCAGAAGGAATCGGACAAGCTCGGCCTCGGCCTGCGCTTCATGGCGCTTTCGCCGGCCCGCATCATGCCGGGCACCGGGGTCGGCGATCGCGGCATCGACAGCATTGCCGCCTATATGGGCATCCGCCCGGCCGACTTCCTTGCCAGCTTGAGCGACATGCAGACGCCGGACGATGTCGGACGGGCGGATGCCCATATAGG
>NZ_RZSA01000299.1:0-6608 GCF_003998075.1 Mesorhizobium sp. M2A.F.Ca.ET.037.01.1.1
ATATCGAAAAACAAAAGCGAAAAAAAGGTATAAGCCGGCTAACGAAAATCATCTGATTGCAAAAGGCAAACCAGCGCGGAACGCGTCCACCCGCCTCAGGACGGGCGGCGGGCAATCTCGGTTATGACGTCGAACGCGGCGGCAACATCGGCCGCCGTCGACTCGAACTGCCCCGCCTGAAAGCGGATCGCCACGCGCCCCTCCACCCGCGTTTGCGTCAGGTAAATGCGGCCGTCGGTGTTGATGGCGTTGACCAAGCGCAGATTGTGCTCGTCCGGATTGGTACCCGATGGCGCTTTGTGCCGGAATGAGAACAGCGACAGCATCGGCTCGCTGACGAGCTCGAAATCCACTTCCCTGGCGAGCCGCGCTGCCAGTCCTTCGCTCCAGGCGACATGATTGCGAATCATGGCGCGCAAGCCCTCGAGGCCATAGGCCCGCAGCAGGAACCAGAGTTTCAGCGCGCGGAAACGACGCCCGAGCGGCACCGACCATTCCGAATAGTTGATGATGCCGTCGTGCCCCAACGTCTTCAAAAACTCCGGCTTTATGGCCAGCGTGCGCACCAGGTCTTCCGGCTGGCGAATAAACTGGATCGAGCAGTCGAACTGCGCACCGAGCCACTTATGCGGATTGAAGACGATGGAATCGGCGCCTTCGACGCCTGCCCAGAAATGCCGGTATTCCGGGCAGATCATCGCCGATCCGGCCCAGGCGGCGTCGACATGCAGGTAAAGCCCGTGCCGCTCCGCGACCGCGGCCACCGCGGCTATGTCGTCGGTGCCGCCAATGCTGGTGCCGCCGACGCAAGCGATGATGCCTGCGGGCAGCAAGCCGGCCGCGCGATCGGCGACGATTGCGGCCTCAAGCGCGGCCGGATCCATGGCGCGAAAACGTCCTGAGACCGGGATGCGGACGAGGTTCTCCTCGCCGATGCCTGAGACCCAGATGGCGCGGTCGATCGAGGTATGGACCTGGTCGGAGGAATAGACGCGCAGCTTGCCCTGCCCGGCCAGCCCCTTTTTGTTGCCCTGCCAGTCGAGCGCCCGCTCGCGCATGGTGAGCACCGCCGCAAGCGTCGCCGACGAGGCTGAATCCTGGATGACGCCGGAAAGGCCCTCGGGTAGGCCAAGCGCTTGGCGCATCCAGTCGACGATGCGCGTCTCGAGCTCGGTCGCCGCCGGCGAGGTCTGCCACAGCATGCATTGCGCGGCCATCGCCGAGACCAGATACTCCGCCACGACCGAGACCGGCGCCGCATTGGCGGGGAAATAGGCGAAGAAGCGCGGATGCTGCCAATGCGTCATGCCCGGCACGATCTTTTCTTCGAAATCGGCGAAGATCCTTTCCATCGGTTCGGCCGTTTCGGGCGGCGAAGCCTCGATGCTCCGGAAGATCTCGCCCGGCGCGATTGCCGGCCGCACCGGACGGTCGCGCAGGCCGGCGCGGTAATCGACGCCCCAGTCGGCCACCCGCCTCGACCAGTCGCGGAATGTCTCGTTGTCCATCTATCCTCCCGACCCCAGCCGCAATGCAGCGGGTAAGCCAGCTAAATGCCCAACCGGCCGCGACGTGCGGACCCTAACCGGGAAAATCCGGCAGGCTGGCAAAGGCCGCCTTCAAGGCGTTCGACCAGCCGTCGGATATGGTGCGGTAATAGGGATCGTCCTGGCCGATGCGCCTATTGAGCCCGACCTTGAAGCTGTCGTTCTCCAGGAACAGCAGATCGAGCGGCAGCCCGACCGAAAGGTTCGATTTCAGCGTCGAGTCGAAGGACACCAGAAGCAGCTTCACCGTTTCGGCCAGGCCCATTGTCCGGTCATAGGCACGGATGATAATCGGCTTGCCGTATTTCGTCTCGCCGATCTGGAAGAAAGGCGTGTCATCGGTCGACTCGATGAAATTGCCTTCCGGGTAGATCATGAACAGCCTGGGCGGACTGCCCTTGATCTGGCCGCCCAGGATGAAGGAGGCGTTGAAGTAGGAATCCGCCTTGTCGCCGTTCGGCGAGGCATGTTCGATGACTTCCTTGACCGTATCGCCGACGAGCCGCACCGTCTGGTACATGGACGGCGTCTCGAGCAGCTTCGGATGACGGTCGCCAACGGCCTTGTTGCGCTCGTCGAGCAGGCTGACCACGGCTTGCGTCGTGGCCAGGTTGCCCGCCGACATCAGCACGATCACGCGCTCGCCAGGCTCTTCCCAGACGTGCATTTTCTTGAAGGTCGAGATCGAATCCATGCCGGCATTGGTGCGCGTGTCCGACATGAACACGAGCCCGCGATCGATCTTGAGGCCGACGCAATAGGTCATGATTCTTCTTTAACAGCGAATCTCGTCGGAAATTACTGCTCTACCGTGACGGTGACGGCAAGCTTCTCTTGCGCCTGCCCCAGCAGTATCCCCGAGACAGGCGAGGCGTCGCGATAGTCGCGCCCCGTCGCCACCCGCACATAGCGTTCGTCGGGAGAAATACCGTTGGCCGGATCAAAGGCAACCCATCCGAGCCCTACGACATAGGCCTCGGCCCAGGCATGGCTGGCGGCCTGCTCGACGTCGGCATCCATCATCAGATAGCCGCTTATATAGCGGGCCGGAAAGCCAAGCGCGACGGCCGCGGCGATGAAGATATGGCTGTGGTCCTGGCAGACGCCGGATTTGAGCGCCAGGGCCTCTTCGGCCGGCGTCACGACGCTGGTCGCGCCTGGCTTGTAGGCAACACGTTCGCGGATCGCGCCCATCAGCGCGTGGAGCCGCTCGATCTCCGTCCCCTGCCCGACCTTGCCGGCCAGTTCACGAATACCGTCGCCGGCGGCGGTGAGCGGCGTCTGCTGCGCGAACAGCCAGAGCGGCGCGTAGCCTTGATGCGGGCCCGTCACGCCCGCCGTGTCATGCGTCGTCACCTCTCCCCGCGCCTCGACGACGATGGCGGTGTGGCCGCTCTCAGCGCTCACCAGCCGCGTGTCGTTGCCGAAATGATCGGTAAAGCGCACCTCCTCGCGTGCGCCTTCGACCTTGATCGCCCAGGAGCCGACGGTCTGCGTACGCCCGCTCAGGGGCAGCAGGCGCAGCCGCTGCAGCAGATATTGCACCGGCGCATCGTAGCGGTACTCGGTGCGATGGGTGATCTTGAGCCGCATGACGCCCGCCCTCAGCCCCGCTCAATGGAACCGGTAATCCTGGGCGATCTCGTCGCCCAGCCTGGTGTTGTCGCGAATGAACTCGGCCAGGAACTCGTGCAAGCCGTGATCGAATATGTCCTTGATCGAGCCTCTATTGAGCAGCGCCTGAATCTTCTCGGCCGTGGCGTGGCAAGCATGGCGCTCGCCATAGTCGTCGGCGAGGAATTTCAGGTGCTCGCCGAGGAAGCGATAGCAGAAGGTCAGCGAGCGCGGCATGCGCACATTGAGGATCAGATAGTCCGCGATATTCGTCGGCTTGTAGTCGGCCTCATAAACCCAGCGATAGGAGCGATGCGCCGACACCGAGCGCAGGATCGACTCCCACTGGTAATTGTCCAGCGTCGAGCCGACCCAAGACAGCGAAGGCAACAGCACATAATACTTCACGTCGAGGATGCGCGCCGTGTTGTCGGCGCGCTCGACATAGGTGCCGAGCTGCGAGAAATCGAAGATTTCGTTGCGCAGCATCGTGCCGTAGAACGAGCCGCGGATCAGAGCCGTCTCGCGCTTGATGGCATCGAGCACCGTCGGCAGGTCGCGCTCGTCGATCGGCCTCGCCAGCATGCGCTTCAGCGACATCCAGGCTTCGTTGATGCTTTCCCAGGTCTCGCGCGTCAGCGCCGTTCGCACCATGCGGGCATTGTTGCGTGCCGTCTCGATCGACGACATCGTGCTCGACGGGTTCGAGGTGTCGCGCAGCAGGAAGTCGGAGACGTTGGCAGCGGTATAGTCCTGGTATTTCTGTGAGAACGCATAGTCGGAGCCGGCGCTGAGCAGCACCGAATTCCATTCCTCTGACGCGTTCTGCGTGCGCGTCAGCGCCATGCGCAGGCCGGCATCGACGAGGCGCGCCATGTTTTCGGCCCGCTCTATATAGCGGTTCATCCAGTAGAGACCGTTTGCGGTGCGGCCAAGAAGCATGTGGATTTGCCTAGTGAATGGTGAATAGTGAATGGTGAATAGTTAGTAGTACCCAGCAACACTTCGTCATTGCCATCCTCTCGTAACTAGGCATCTGACCATTCACCATTTTACCGTTCACCATTCACCGCTCTAGTCGTCGAGTACCCACGTATCCTTGGTGCCGCCGCCTTGTGAGGAATTGACCACCAGAGAACCCTCTTTGAGGGCAACACGCGTTAGCCCACCCGGCACGATCTGGATTCGGTCCGAAACCAGCACGTAAGGCCGAAGATCGACATGGCGCGGCGACAGGCCCTTTTCGGTCAGGATCGGACAGGTCGACAGCGCCAGCGTCGGCTGGGCGATGTAGTTCGAAGGCTTCGCCTGCAGCTTTTTGGCGAACTCCTGGCATTCCTTCTTGGTTGCGGCCGGGCCGACCAGCATGCCGTAGCCGCCAGAGCCGTGCACTTCCTTGATCACCAGCTCGCTGATGTGCTCGAGCACATATTTGAGGCTGTCCGGCTCCGAGCAGCGCCAGGTCGGGATGTTGCCGAGAATGGCCTTGCGGCCGGTGTAGAACTCGACGATCTCCGGCATGTAGGAATAGATCGCCTTGTCGTCGGCGATGCCGGTGCCGGGCGCGTTGGCGATGGTGATGTTGCCGGCGCGGTAGACATCCATGATGCCCGGCACGCCGAGCGCGGAGTCCGGGCGGAAAGTCAGCGGATCGAGGAAAGCGTCGTCGACGCGCCGATAGAGCACGTCGATCTGCTTGTAGCCTTCGGTCGTGCGCATCGCGACATGGCCGTCAACGACCCGCAGATCCTGCCCCTCCACCAGTTGCACGCCCATCTGGTCGGCGAGGAAGGCATGCTCGAAATATGCCGAGTTGTAGGAGCCTGGCGTCAGCACCGCGATGGTCGGCGCGCCCTTGGCGCTTTGCGGCCTGACCGCTGCGAGCGACTGGCGTAGGAGCTGCGGATAATTCTCGACCGGCCGCACCTTGATCTTCTGGAACAGCTCCGGAAAGAGCTGCATCATCGTCTCGCGGTTCTCCAGCATATAGGAGACGCCCGACGGCGTGCGGGCATTGTCCTCCAGCACGTAGAACTCGTTCTCCGATATGCGGACGATGTCGACGCCGATGATATGGGTGTAGACGCCGGCAGGCGGCTTCACCCCGATCATCTCGGGCAGAAAGGCTTCGTTCCTGGCAACGAGATCCCTCGGCACGCGCCCGGCCCGCAGAATCTCCTGGCGGTGATAGATGTCGTCGAGAAAGGCGTTCAGCGCCTGCACGCGTTGCTCGATGCCTTGCGTCAGCCGGCGCCATTCGTGGCCGGAGAGGATGCGCGGCACGATGTCGAAAGGGATCAGCCGCTCGGAAGCTTCCTGCTCGCCATAGACGGCAAAGGTGATACCGGTCTTGCGGAAGACACGCTCGGCGTCCTGCATTTTCTGGGTAAGCCTGGCCGGGTCCTGCTCCTTCAGCCAGCGATCGTAAGCCTCATAAGGTCTTCTCAATCCGGAAACTTCCGGAAGCATTTCATCGAAGGCTGCCAATCGAGTACTCCCCTCTGAGACCATTTCACTGGCCTCGCCGGAGAAAATCAAGCGCAATCGATGATTTAGGAAGCCGTGACGGCCACTCTATGCAAATTGCCTAAATTTAAGGCACAGGCGGCAAGGTCGGGTCAGCCCCTGCTTGTCGACGGGGCATCGCCTGACCGGTCAAAATGCCCGGAAGGTCACGATGGTGAAGGTGTCCTTGATTCCGGGCAGGATCTGTACCCGCTCGTTGACGAAGTGACCGACGTCTTCCTCGTCGTCGACGTAGAATTTGGCCAGCAGGTCGTAATTGCCGGCGGTCGAGTAGATCTCGGAGGCGATCTCGGCGTCGGCAAGCGCGCTAGCGACCTCATAGGCCTTACCGAGGTCGCACTTGATCTGCACGAAAAATGCCTTCATTGCCCGGTCCTGCCGCCTGCATCGTGAATAAGCGGCCCTTGTGGCAGACTGCCGCCCGGCTTTCAAGCTTCACGCGCCGCGCAGCTCAAAGAGTGGCCGATCCCGCCTCCCGGCGCTGAAATGGCGAAACCTTCGCAGCTCGGTGAAACCACGTCATGCCGCGACGCGTATGTTAGAGTCGTTCGCCAGGCGAATTCCGGGAGGCAGCCCATGCGCCGCGCACTGTTCGCGTTAGCTCTTTTTCCAATGCTGATGACCTCGCTTGCCTTCGCCGGCGATGCGGAGGTCAAGGCCGCGCAGACGGTCATCGATAGCCAGCTGAAGGCCTTCATCGCCAATGACGGCGCCGTCGCCTACAGTTTCGCCGCGCCCAATGTGAAGCAGATCTTTCCGACCGTCGACACCTTCATGAACATGGTGACCAACGGCTATGCGCCGGTGCGAAAGCCCCAATCCTATTCCTTCGGCAGGGCCGAGCAGACCGGGCCCGGCTCGATCGTCCAGCAGGTACTGATCGTCGGGCCCGACGGCAAGGATTACGAGGCGGTCTATACG
>NZ_RZSA01000029.1:0-14995 GCF_003998075.1 Mesorhizobium sp. M2A.F.Ca.ET.037.01.1.1
CTACCTGTTGCCGCATGTGCTGCCGGAGCTGAAAAAACACTACCCTTCCCTCCAGCTCGAGCTGCGCGACGCGGTCACCGCCTCGCGCAGCTCGAGCTGGAGGGAAGGGTAGTGTTTTTTCAGCTCCGGCAGCACATGCGGCAACAGGTAGGGCGCGACGGTCGGGATGATGCCCAGCCGGAAGCGTCCTTCCATGCTCGGGCGGCCGCGCCGGGCAGTCGTCTCGACGTCACGTATGTCGGCCAGAATGCGTTCGATACGCGGCTGCAGGGCAAGCGCCTCGTCGGTCATGCGCACCGTCTTGCCACCGCGCTCGAACAACAGGCAGTTCAGCCGCTCTTCCATCTCGGCGATCTGCGCGGAAAGCGCCGGTTGGCTGACGCCGGCAAGCTTCGCGGCGCGGCCGAAATGCAGCGTCTGCGCCAGCGCGTCGAAATATTGCATCTGTCGGACAGTGAGGCCAATCATAAGAAAATCCTATCAAATGAAACAGGAAAGGCAATTTGTCTTTATCGGCCGGCCGGCCTAGTCTGGAATCATTCCAGGTTGGCGCGGCCAATGGCTGCCCCTGGGAAATTCCGGGAAAATCAACCTCGGCAAAATTCAACCACGGCAAAACCTCGGCAGAATCGGGAGACCCAAGATGGACGCGAAAACCGACGACAACAGCGCTGGCAAATGCCCGGTGGCGCATGGATCCGCACGGACCAACCGCGACTGGTGGCCGAACCAGCTCGACCTTTCCGTTCTCCACCAGCAGTCGAACCTGTCGGACCCGATGGACGAAGACTTCGACTACGCCAAGGAGTTCGCGACCCTCGACCTCGATGCGGTGATCGCAGACCTGCACAAGGTCATGACGGATTCGCAGGATTGGTGGCCGGCCGACTTCGGCCATTACGGGCCGCTCTTCATCCGCATGGCCTGGCACAGCGCCGGCACCTATCGCATCGGCGACGGCCGCGGCGGCGCCGGTGCTGGTCAGCAGCGTTTCGCGCCGCTGAACAGCTGGCCGGACAACGCCAACCTCGACAAGGCGCGCCGGCTGCTGTGGCCGGTCAAGCAGAAATACGGCCGTAAGATCTCCTGGGCCGACCTTCTGATCCTCACCGGCAACGTCGCGCTGGAATCGATGGGCTTCAAGACCTTCGGCTTCGCCGGCGGCCGCGCCGATGTCTGGGACCCGGAGCAGGATGTGGACTGGGGCTCCGAAGCGAAGTGGCTCGGCGACGAGCGCTATTCGGGCGATCGTGAGCTTCGCGGCCATCTCGGCGCCGTGCAGATGGGCCTCATCTACGTCAACCCGGAAGGCCCGAACGGAAAGCCGGATCCGGTCGCGGCGGCTCGCGACATCCGCGAGACCTTCGGCCGCATGGCGATGAACGACGAAGAAACCGTGGCGCTGATCGCCGGCGGCCACACCTTCGGCAAGACCCATGGCGCCGGCGATGCCTCGCTGGTGGGCGCCGAGCCGGAAGGCGCCGGCATCGAGGCGCAGGGCCTCGGCTGGTCGAGCAAATATGCCTCCGGCATCGCCGGCGACGCCATCACCTCGGGTCTCGAGGTCACCTGGACGACGACGCCGACCAAGTGGAGCAACAATTTCTTCGACAACCTCTTCAACTACGAATGGGAGCTGACGAAGAGCCCGGCCGGCGCCCATCAGTGGACGCCGAAGGGCGGCGCCGGCGCGGGCACGGTTCCGGACGCGCACAATCCCTCCAAGCGCCACGCGCCGGCCATGCTCACCACCGACCTCGCGCTGCGTTTCGACCCGGCCTATGAAAAGATCTCGCGCCGCTTCCATGAGCATCCGGCTGAGTTCGCCGATGCCTTCGCTCGCGGCTGGTTCAAGCTCACCCACCGCGACATGGGTCCGGTCGTGCGTTATCTCGGCCCGCTCGTGCCGAAGGAAGAGCTGATCTGGCAGGATCCGATCCCCGCCATCGACCACGAGCTGGTGAGCGAAGCCGACATTGCATCGCTCAAGGCCAAGATCCTGGCCTACGGCCTCTCGGTCTCCGAGCTGGTCTCGACCGCCTGGGCCTCGGCCTCGACCTTCCGCGGCTCGGACAAGCGCGGCGGCGCCAATGGCGGCCGCATCCGTCTGGCGCCGCAGAAAGACTGGGAAGTCAACGAGCCGGCTCAGCTCGCCAAGGTGCTTGCCAAGCTGGAAGCCATCCAGAAGGAGTTCAACGCGGCCCAGACCGGCGACAAGAAGGTCTCGATTGCCGATCTCATCGTGCTTGGCGGCGCCGCCGCGGTTGAAAAGGCGGCGAAGGACGGCGGCACTGAGGTGAAGGTGCCCTTCACCCCGGGCCGTATGGACGCTTCTCAGGAGCAGACAGACGTCCACTCCTTCGCGGCCCTGGAGCCCAAAGTCGACGGCTTCCGCAATTACAGCAGAGGCAGGCTGCCGATGTCGGTCGAGGCGATGCTGGTCGACCGCGCCCAGCTGCTGACGCTGACGGCGCCGGAATTGACTGTGCTGGTCGGCGGCCTGCGCGTCCTCGGCGCCAATGCCGGCGGTTCCAAGCACGGTGTTTTCACCGACAGGCCGGGCCAGCTCACCAACGACTTCTTCGTCAACCTGCTCTCGATGGCGACCGTCTGGGATCCGGCGGCCGGCTCCGAGCCGGGTTCCGATGAAGTCTACGAAGCGCGTGACCGCAAGACCAGAGAAGTGAAGTGGACCGGCACCCGCGCCGACCTGATCTTCGGCTCGCACGCGCAGCTGCGCGCGCTCTCCGAGGTCTATGGTTCAAGCGACGCCAAGGCGAAATTCGTCAAGGACTTCGTCAAGGCATGGACCAAGGTGATGAACGCCGACCGCTTCGACATCGCGAAGTAAGGTCGTACCTCTCAAGCAAAAAAGGCGCGGGTCATGCCCGCGCCTTTTTTGCGTTTCTCCGGAGCTGTCAGTCTTTTTCGAAGATGCCGGCCTTGGCGACGACGCCGGCAATCGCTCCGCCGATCAGCGGCGCGGCGATGAACAGCCAGAGCTGGCTGAGCGCGGCACCCCCCGAAAACAACGCCGGGCCGATCGAGCGCGCCGGGTTGAGCGACGTGCCGGTAACCGGGATGATGGCGAAATGCAGCCCGGCCAGCGTCAGGCCGATCACCAGGCCGGCAAAGGCGGTGGTGTGCTTGGCGTTGGTGACGCCGAGGATCACCGTGACGAAGGTGAAGGTGCCGATCAGCTCCCACAGCAAGGCCGAGCTCATGCCCCATTTCGCCTCGTCCCAGCCATTGGCGCCGAAGCCGCCGGTGTGGCCGCCGGCCTGGCCGGAAACGATGATCCACAGCGCCAGCGAGGCGATGATGGCGCCGATGATCTGCGCGATCCAGTAGGGAACGACGTCCTTGGCCGGCATCCGCCCTGCCAGGAACACGCCGAGCGTCACCGCCGGATTGAGATGCGCGCCCGAGATCGGGCCAATCGCATAGGCCGCGGCGATCAGGCCGATGCCGAACGCCAGGCCGATGCCTTCCTGTCCGAGCGGCAGCGCGCCGCCGAAACCGCCCGTGACCACGGAAGCCGTGCCGATGAACACCAACAAAAACGTGCCGAGAACTTCTGCCAGATAAGTCTTCATTGCCCTCTCCTCATTGGATCCGTCGAAACCACGTTTCCCGCGTCGCGAATCACTGGCGAAGAGTATTCCTGCCGGAAACACTTGGAAAGCTGAGAGATTAAGCCGGCAGGCTTGCTTGTGTATGTCAGGTAAGTACATTAGAGATCTTTCATATTCTGGTTGATTGTTCTTGTTTTTTCCGTAGCGCCGCTTGCGATCGAAAGACCGTTTGGGGAAATTGCGTCGCGCTGAAACCCTGTTTCACCGGCAAGCCGAATAGAATTGTTTCAATCCTGGCCTGAAAGGCTTTAAGAGCGGCTGGAACCGATTTGCAGGAGCTACGGAAAACGGGATGCGATTGGGCGGAAGGCTGGCGGCGGCCATAGACGTTCTCGAAGACATCGGCCGGCGCCACCGGCCGGTGGCCGACGCTTTGCGCGACTGGGGCCTCTCGCATCGCTTCGCCGGCGGCGGCGATCGCGCCGCGATCGGCAACATCGTCTATGACGCGCTGCGCCGCAAACGCTCGGCCGGCTGGCTGTTCGACGAGGACACGCCGCGCGCCATCGGCTTCGGCGCGCTTCTCTTGGAGTGGGGGCAAACGGCGCAGTCGCTCAACGAAGCGCTGAACGGTGACAAGTTCGCGCCGCCGCTGCTCAGCGCCGCCGAATTGAAGGCAGCCGCCGAGCGCAGGCTTGCCGATGCGCCCGATGCCGTGCGAGCGGATGTCCCGGACTGGTGCGCGCCTTTGCTCGAGCAAGCCTATGGCGACGCCTGGGTCGAGGAAGGCGCTGCGCTCGCCCGGCGTCCGCCGCTGGACCTCAGGACCAACACACTCCAGGCCGATCGGGCCAAGGTGCTGGCCGAGCTGCAGGGCACCGGCGCGGCACCCGCGGCGATCGCGCCGCACGGCATCCGTATCCCGCCCATCGATGGCGACGGCAGACATCCGAACGTGCAGGCCGAGCCCGCTTTCCAGAAAGGCTGGTTCGAAGTGCAGGACGAGGGCTCGCAGCTCGCCGCGGCGCTCGCGGGCGCCGAGCCCGGCATGCAGGTGCTAGATTATTGCGCCGGCGCCGGCGGCAAGACGCTGGCACTGTCGGCCGAGATGGACAACAAAGGCCAGCTCTTCGCCTATGACGCTGAGAAGGTGCGGCTGGCGCCGATCTTCGAGCGCATCCGCCGTTCGCACAACCGCAACATCCAGGTCGTCAGCAAGCCGGCGGAGCTTGCGCCTCTTTCAGGTCATATGGACCTCGTGCTGATCGACGCGCCCTGCACCGGCAGCGGCACCTGGCGTCGCCGCCCGGACGCCAAATGGCGACTGACCGAGCGGCAGCTTGATGCCCGCAAGGCAGAGCAGCAGGCGATCCTCGACACGGCCCAGGCCTTCGTCAGGCCGGGCGGTCTGCTGGTCTACATCACCTGCTCGGTGTTCGACGCCGAAAACGGCGAGCAGGTCGCGGCGTTCCGCGAACGCCATGCAGGCTTTGCGCCGGTCGATCATCGCCAGCTCTGGGAGGGCCGCTTCCCCGGCCATGAAGGCGCCGCGCGCATTGCCGGCAACGGTGGTATCTCGCTGTCGCCGGCGCTGAGTGGCACCGACGGGTTTTATTTCCACGCCTTGCGCAGGGGGGCCTGAGAGCCGCGCGATTTTGCTGCGCTGCAACATAAAAGATTGCCTGTGCTGCCTGCCTCTGCAATAAGCTTCGCCAGCAAAACGTGAGGCGGAGACCATGGCAGCCAAGATCGTACCCGCTCCCGACTTCGAGGAACGCGTCAGGACGTCCTTTGCCCGGCAGAAAGCCATGGCCACCATCGGCGCGGAGCTGACGCTGGTAACGCCCGGCATCATCGAAATCGAGATGCCTTACTCGGCTTCGCTCACCCAGCAGCACGGTTTCCTGCATGCCGGCGTCATTTCCACCGCGCTGGACTCGGCCTGCGGCTACGCGGCCTTTTCGCTGATGCCCGAAAATTCCGGCGTGCTGACCATCGAGTTCAAGGTGAACCTTTTGGCGCCGGGCAGGGGCGAGCGCTTCCTGTTCCGCGGCTCCGTGACGAAGCCCGGCCGCACCATCATCGTCGCCGACGGCCAGGCCTACGCTTTTGCCGCCGACGGCGAGGCCAAGCTGATTGCCACGATGACTGGCACGATGATGACAGTGGTCGGCCGCGACGGAATCGAGGGATGAGAAGCGGTCCGCGCAGCGGACGAAAAGCCCCCAAATGGGCTTTCGAGCGAGCCATAGCAAAGGGCCGGCAGACGGCGTTGCCGCTTTCCTTTTCGTAGTGGTAACAAACAGGGGTGGAGCCGCCATGACCGTCGAAATGTCGGAAAAATCCGTTCTCTTCGTGATGGCGGTGGAGGCCGAATACGGCCCGCACCTGAAAAACCTGTTCACGCCGCTGATGACTGGTGTCGGTCCGGTCGAGGCTGCTGTGCGGCTGAGCGCCGAACTCGCGGCGTTGAAGGCCGAAGGAGCGCTCCCGGACCTGATCGTCTCGCTGGGCTCGGCCGGCAGCCGCGAGCTGGAACAGACCGAAATCTACCAGGCCGTGTCGGTGAGCTATCGCGACATGGACGCTTCGCCGCTTGGCTTCGAGAAGGGGGCGACGCCTTTCCTCGACCTGCCGGTGACGGTGCCGCTGCCTTTCGTCGTCCCGGGCATCAAGACAGCCTCGCTCTCTACCGGCGGCGCGATCGTCTCCGGCGCCGCTTATGACGCCATCGATGCCGACATGGTCGACATGGAGACCTTCGCCTGCCTGCGCGCCTGCCAGCTCTTCGGCGTGCCGCTGATTGGGCTGCGCGGCATTTCCGACGGCGCGGCCGATCTCAGGCACGTCAACGACTGGACGGAGTATCTGCACGTCATCGACGAGAAGCTCGCCGCGGCCATTGGGCTACTTGAGCAGGCGATCGAATCCGGCGCGATCCGGCTGGCATAGGCGCAAAAGGACGGAAGGCCGCAGCGCTGAGCCCATTGCGCCGACTCGTTTCTTTCTCTAAAGGCTCGCCATGACGACAGCCAATCATCCCGACACCGTTCTGCCCAACACTGTCCTGATCATCGATTTCGGCAGCCAGTTCACGCAGCTCATCGCCCGCCGCATCCGCGAGGCCGGCGTCTTTTCCGAGATCGTGCCGTTCCAATCGGCCGAAGCGGCCTTCAAGCGCATCAATCCCAAAGCGGTGATCCTGTCGGGCGGTCCGGCCTCGACCACCGACATCGGCAGCCCGCGCGCGCCGCAGATCGTCTTCGACGCCGGCGTGCCGGTGCTCGGCATCTGTTACGGCCAGATGGCGCTCTGCGTGCAGATGGGCGGCGTCGCCGAAAGCTCCAATCACCGCGAATTCGGCCGCGCCTTCGTCGAGATCGAGAAGGAGAGCCCGCTGTTCGAGGGCCTCTGGGCGCCCGGCCAGCGCCACCAGGTGTGGATGAGCCATGGCGACCGGGTCATCGAATTGCCGCCGGGCTTCAAGGTGCTCGGCAAGTCGGAAAGCTCGCCCTTCGCCATCTTCGGCGATATCGAGCGCAAGATGTACGGCATCATGTTCCATCCGGAAGTGGTGCACACGCCGGACGGCGCGAGGCTCTTGAGAAACTTCGTCCACAACATCGCCGGCATCGAGGGCGACTGGACGATGCGCGCCTATCGCGAGCACGCGGTCGAAACGATCCGCAAGCAGGTCGGCAAGGGCAAGGTGATCTGCGCGCTTTCGGGCGGCGTAGACTCCTCGGTTGCCGCACTTCTGATCCACGAGGCGGTCGGCGATCAACTGACCTGCATCCTCGTCGACCACGGCCTGATGCGCAAGTATGAGGCGCAAAGCGTAGTGGAGATGTTCCGCCAGCACTACAACCTGCCGCTGATCCTGGTCGATGCGTCAGACCGTTTCATCTCGGCGCTGGAAGGCGAGGCCGATCCGGAGAAGAAGCGCAAGACCATCGGCCGCCTGTTCATCGAGGTATTCGAGGAAGAGGCGAAGAAGCTCGGCGGCGCCGATTTCCTGGCGCAGGGCACGCTCTATCCCGATGTCATCGAGAGCGTTTCCTTCTCGGGCGGCCCGTCGGTGACGATCAAGTCGCACCACAATGTCGGCGGCCTGCCCGAGCGCATGAACATGAAGCTGGTCGAGCCGCTGCGCGAACTGTTCAAGGACGAGGTGAGGGCGCTGGGCAAGGAGCTCGGCCTGCCCGAAAGCTTCATCGGCCGCCATCCCTTCCCAGGCCCCGGCCTTGCCATACGCTGCCCGGGCGGCATCACCCGCGAGAAGCTGGAGATCCTGCGCGAGGCCGACGCCATCTATCTCGACGAGATCCGCAAGGCCGGCCTCTACGACGCCATCTGGCAGGCCTTCGCCGTGCTGCTGCCGGTGCAGACAGTCGGCGTCATGGGCGACGGCCGCACCTATGAATTCGTCTGCGCGCTGCGCGCCGTGACCTCGGTCGACGGCATGACGGCCGACTTCTACCACTACGACATGAACTTCCTCGGCGCCGCCGCCACCCGCATCATCAATGAGGTCAAGGGCATCAACCGCGTCGTCTACGACGTGACCTCGAAGCCGCCAGGCACCATCGAGTGGGAATGATTCAGACCCACTCCAACGTCGCCGGAAATACGCCAAACTGCGACGTAACGTACTGAAAACAAAAATAAATCCTTTCGGGGGCAATCGGCGACAATCGGTACGCAGAGATTGGCTTTGACGGACCGCTTGACGGACCTTCCACATATTGCCCACCCGAATTTTTCTAAGTACCGTCAGAGCCGATGAGGCTTATGACGGTACTTTTTTGTGCCTTAAGGCATTGAAGAAAAAAGGAAATTTTCTGTCACGGAGTCTCGAAATTGTACTGACGGTACTTTTTAGGAGGCAATAGGGATGCTGACGGATGCCGCCCTTAAGGCACTGAAATCAAGAGAGAAAATCTACAAGATTGCTGACCGTGACGGCATGTATGTCCGGGTGATGCCCAGTGGGGCGATCTCGTTTCGGCTCGATTACAGGCTCAACGGTCGTCGGGAGACGGTCTATCTGGGCAAGTATGGGGCGCGACGGCATCTCGCTTGCCCTGGCCCGGGAGAAGTGTCTCGACGCGAAGCGCGCTATCGCCGAAGGACGATCTCCGGCGATTGAGAAGCAGCGCGAGAAACGCCGCCTGAAAGAGGCTAAGAGTTTTGGCGAGTTCGGAGAAAAGTGGCTCACCGCGGCGCCGATGGCAGACAGTACACGTGCCATGCGACGCTCCATCTTCGAACGGGAGCTTCTTCCGGTCTGGCGCAATCGCCTCCTGACGGAGATCACTCCGGACGATCTAAGAGCCCACTGTGGAAGCATCGTCGAACGTGGTGCTCCGGCGACCGCCATCCACGTGCGAGACATCCTGAAGCAGATTTACGGCTTTGCGATCCTGCATGGGGAGAAAGTGGCCAACCCAGCCGATGACGTAGGGCCCGCATCGATTGCTACGTTCGTGCCAAAGGACCGCTCGCTCTCGCCGTCGGAAATTCGCGTGATGCTAAAACAGATCGAGCATGTTGCCACACTTCCCACGATCCGTCTGGGAATGCGACTTTACCTGCTCACGATGGTGCGTAAGAGCGAGCTGCAGGACGCGGTCTGGGATGAGGTCGACTTCGAGAATGCGGTCTGGACGATCCCGAAGGAACGGATGAAGCGCTCCAAGGCGCATAACGTGTACCTGTCGCGCCAGGCGCTCGACATAATGATCGCCCTGAAGACCTGTGCGGGAAATTCCAGATACCTTCTTCCGTCGCGCTACGATGCGGATGCCCCGATGTCGCGCGCCACCTTCAACCGGGTCACTTACGCTGTCGTCGAGCGCGCGAAGTCCGAAGGGTTGCCTCTGGAGCCGTTCACGGTCCATGACCTGCGACAAACCGGCTCGACGCTGTTGAATGAACTTGGCTTCAATAGCGACTGGATCGAGAAGTGCCTAGCGCATGAGGACGGACGTTCATCTCGGGGCGTCTACAACAAGGCCGAGTATGAAGTGCAACGCCGCCCCATGATGCAGGAGTGGTCGGATACCGTGGAACGCGTGGGTCGATGGAAAGAAGTGGATCCCGACGCTTATCCCGCCTTCGATGCCGCTCCTGGGGCCTGATCCCTCTCTCTGACCGGTCGGGTTCGACGCTGCTTCAGGTCCGGTTTGGGAGCGCGCAGAATTGGTTTTGAGCGGCGCGCTGCAAGCCATGCTTGAATCTCGCTCAAGTCCCAAACCACACATCTTGGGGTCAAAGCGAAGCGTCGCGGAAACTCGCCCCGCTGTTCCATTTCATAAATAGTGCTGTCGGCAAGCGGCACCATTTCTCGGAGTTGATGCCTCCTAATCGTACGGCGCAGTACTTGTTCATTTGATCGGACCATCTTCTACTCCTTAGTGGCGAGCTGAAATTGAAGACGACTGCGTTCGATAGGAAAAGAGCTTCGGGCTCGGCGTCGTATCACGGGCGGGGTTAGACCGGTGAAAGGGACAGGTCTAACGTTCCACAACCTACGTAGCACGCGAGTGGTTGCTGTGCCTCCCAGGGGGCCAGTCTGCTCATGCTGCTTCGTCTGCAAGCGCCGAAGCATCTCGATGATGTAAAGCTTGATGCCCAAATCTGTCTGGGCGGGTAGCAAGCCGGAGCACATTACATGCCGCTGGTATCAACTGTAATCCCCGCTTAGAGACGGAATTGCTTTGCATGAGCCTGATCTTAACGTAGCCATGATTGCCCACTTTGAGGCGAGTCCCTCCGGGCCCACCATTATCGTTATTTATCAACGTTTTATAGGGTGGTTCGCCACGAGGTTCGCCAATAGGTTCGCCAAGCATCGGCTTGCGCGTCACGAGACGCACGACTCGATCCATCCCTTGGACTGCCAGCCGTACCTGCGATGCCTCGCGCGAATAGAGTTCTGCATGATCGATGTCGTCGTGACCGAGCACGTCCATGAGCTGCCTGGTCGAAGCCTCTGCCTCCGCCAGATAAACACCTAGAGACTTCCTTAAGCCATGGAGGGTCAGGCCCTTCGGCATGCCGGCAAGCTTGCACCAATGCGCCATCATTCCAGTCAGCGACTTGGCGGAGAAAGGCTCTCCATAGCCGTTGACCAGGACAGTCTCGCCGCGCCTGTCGGCCGCATCCAGGATCTCAGACAGCATCGGTGTGATCGGCACGAAGAGCCGTTTGCCACCAGTTCGTCCCTTGTTCTTGGCTTGAACGATATCAAACCCATCGAAGTGACGCTCGATGCCATCGATGAACACACGACGAGTGACTCTCTGATCCCAGCGCAGGCCCGCGACGTCGCCGCGGCGGTTGCCGAGCCAAAGCGCCAAGCCGTAACAGGTGCGTGCCGCCGTGCCGAGCTGCCAACGGTTTTCGAATTGCGTCATCGCCTCGCGCGGCCATGCTTTCCAGCCGGCATAGGCAGGCCGCCATTCGACGGCCGCTGTGGGGTCGATTTCAATCCAATCTTGCCGAAGTGCGACATAGACCAGCTTGCGTATGCCGACTAATAGGTGTTTGGCCTTGTGGGGCGTGGCGATGAAGCGGCCTAGAAGCTCTTCAACATGGATGCGTCTAAGATTCTTAACCGGTACGTTCCGCCAGATGAGCGGGTGATCAGGGACCACCCGCAGTTCTAGAAACTCTTCGATCAGCCGCATGTTCTTGCGCTTGCTGGCATCGTCGAGAGCCAGCCACTTGACCGAAATCTTCAACCGTTGAAAGGCGGCTCCAAACGTGCCGGGCAGGGCAGCTCCGGGCATTTGGACGACAGGGGCCTTGGGGACTTTCCGGCCCTCGACCGCTGCTTGGTAGGCATCCTTGAAACCGGGTTGGTTAGGCGCCGGCAGACTGACAACACGCTCCTTCGTCCGATAGCGCCAGCGAAGTTTTCCGTGACGATCGGTGTAGGAGGAGAGGCCAGGATATTTGTCGGTCATGACAGAACGAATCTATTCCCTGCGATGATTCCCTTGCAACAGAAAGTCGACGATATTCTCTTCATCGTCTCCAGGTAATTCGGCAAACGCGGCTTCGAGTTTCAGGCGATCCCAGATCACTCGACTGTCAACCTTCTTCGGCTTTGGCATACGGCCGTCAGCGACCATTTGGTCAAATTTGGTAATGCCCACGCCGACATACCGGGCGGCTTCTTCGCGTGAGAGACCGCGAGGCGGATAGGAGAGGGAGTCGCTTTTCATGAGGTCGCCCCCTGGCATCTTCGCGCGACACAAGTGCGAACTTCCGTGCAGCAATCAGGATTTAGTCTGTGCGAGCGACGATCGAAAGATACGTCCTCGACCTCTTCCGCCAACTGCGGTCAAGGAGTGTGAACGGGATGGTCTGCGGGTCCGTGTGTGACCCACAGAGGTCGATCAAATCTGCTGCCGCCACCGCCGACAGGCGGGGCACCCCCCCTGGACCTCAGATGATCACACCATTACCGTTCCGGCTGTCGGTTAAACTTTCGGGTTGCCCGAACCACGAAGTTCTTAAATTCGCTGCCGTGCGGCCGGTCTAGCGTTGCGGGGTTCCAAGCTAATGCATATGGCTCGGAGAGAGCCATCCAACAATCACACGCCACCACTAGCCTCCCACTCGCAATTTCACTGGCGACAAGCGAGGCCTGTCCCAAGACGAGACCAGCCCCATCAATCGCTGCGTCGATCGCAGTACTCGAGAGTGAGAATGAAATCCCGCAGGACGGCTCGAGTTGCGTCAAACCAAAGCGGATCGCCCAGTCGGACCACGATGGCGGTGACTGATAGGGGTTCTTCCATTCGATTCCAATGAGAGGCCACCTCATAACATCGGCCGGATTTTCAATTGGATGCGCTTCCAAGAATGATGGAGAACACACCGGTGCAACCCGATCAACGAACAAGTCGGTGAAATGCGCGTATTTAAGGCGAGCGGTTCCGTAGGAGATACGGAAATCAACCTGCTCATCCTCGAATACAGGTTCGTGATCATCGCCAAGTAGTCTTACGCTAACGCCGGGCGTTAGGTTTTGCCATTCTCCGAGCAATCTGCGCACCCATCGGATAGCTAGGGACGGCGGCGCGCTCATCACGATCTCGGATTTCAGCCGGGCGCGCTGCAGAACGTCATTTGCCGCACGCAGGTGGTCGAAACCGTCACGCACGCTGCGAAGGTAGATTTGCCCCCACGACGTCAAGGCCAGACTGCGTCCCCTCCTCTCGAAAAGGGCCACCCCGACCTCTTCCTCGAGCCTGCCGATGTGTTGGCTGACCGCTCCCGGCGTCAGGCCGAGATCACGCGCCGCGATTGCGACGCTTCCCGAGCGACCGACGGCCTCGAAGGCCTGCACTCCCCGGAGGCTCGGCAGGCGTAAGCTCATTGTGGCACCCTCCTCTTTTCTTTAGGAAAACTAAATAGAAATGCACGTTTTGGCCAATTGACCCATAACAAGATCTGCATTCCTAATTAATCGGCAAAATGGCGCGCTGACAACGGCAATTGTCCACCTCTTCGATGCGTTAGACCCCAAACCTGGAACGGCATCAGCGAAAGGTTCCCGATGCGAGAATTGCGCGCGCTTGCGCCTGTAGCGGACGCTCCGATGACATCCCCCTCAAAGCTTTCTATCGAACACCTCAGTGTGAAGTTCGGTCAAGTCGTAGCCCTGAACGACGTATCGCTGCAGGTCAACGAGGGCGAATTCGTATCGATTCTCGGCGCGTCGGGCTGCGGCAAGAGCACTCTTTTCAATGCCGTGTCCGGCCTCCTGCGCGCCACCTCCGGCAAGATCAAGCTCGACGGACGCGACGTCAGCAACAGGCCCGGCGAAGTCGGCTACATGCTGCAGAAGGATTTGATGCTGCCTTGGCGGACCGTAAGAGGCAACATCACGCTCGCCGCGTCCTTGACGCGCGGAGCGACCAAGGAAGACCAGGCCGAAGCAGAAAAGCTTGCGACCCGGTACGGCCTTGGTGAATTTCTCAATCACTATCCCCACGCGCTTTCTGGCGGCATGCGCCAGCGCGTGGCCATGATGCGAACCATTGCGGCCGGCCGTCAGGTTATGCTTCTTGACGAGCCGTTCGGCGCACTAGACGCCCAGACACGATTCAGCATGCAGCAGTGGTTGCTGCAGGTCTGGAAGGACCTTGGCCGGACTATCCTATTTGTCACGCACGATGTCGACGAGGCGATCTTTCTTGCCGACCGCATCGTCGTCATGACACCGCGCCCAGGCCGAATCGGGGAGGTCGTGCAGGTCGGCCTGCCAAGGCCGAGATCACTCGAGGACCTCACCACTGAGGCCTTCACGGCTCTAAAGCGCCAGATTATGGCGCGCCTCTATCACGACGAACAGACGGCGGGAGCGGCGAAATGAGAGAACGAATTTCTCGCGGCCTGGCGCCGCTGATCCTCTGGGTCGCGGCATTGATATTGATCGTCGTCGCCTGGCAATTGGTCATCGTCGTTTCCGGCCTGCCGCCATACGTAATTCCTTCCCCGGCACAGGCCTTTGGTACTCTGGCCGAGAAATGGCCGGAACTTAAGATCCTCACCGGCCAGACACTCTACGAAACAGGCATCGGCTATGTCGTCGGCGCGCTGATCGGATTCGTCCTTGCCCTAATCATGGGGCAGATCGGCTTCATCCGTCGGCTTATCATGCCGGCGCTGATAGTCTCGCAGGCGGTGCCGATCGTCGCAGTCGCAGCCCCCCTGGTTATCGTCTTCGGCTTCGGCTTGACGCCCAAGCTGATCATCGTGGCCTGGATCGTCTTCTTTCCCGTCGTAGTCAACGTCCTGGACGGTCTCGCGAGCATCGATCGCGACATGATCAATCTCGCCAGGTTGATGGGAGGAAGCCCTCTGCGTGTGTTCCTCATCGTCAAGCTCCCGGCTTGCGTAGGGCCGTTGTTTTCCGGCCTGAAGATCGGAGCGACCTACGCGGTCACCGGCGCGGTCATCGGCGAATGGACGGCTTCCGCGAACCAAGGGCTCGGCACCTTTCTGCTCAGCTCAAACGCAAGGATGGATACGGCCGGTGTCTATGCCGCAATGCTGCTTCTGACCGCCATCGGTGTCGGCTCATTCCTCATCGTTCTCGGCATGGAGATCGTCGCGACCCCGTGGCGGACACGATCTACCGCCCCCAAGCGGCTCCGCTGATCTCGATCGAATTTAAAAACTAGCACCAGTAACTCTAACAGAAGGGGAATAATAATGAGGTCGACACTCTTTAAGGCCGTTGCGCTGGCAACGGTGGTATTTGCGCCCCAGCTATCGCCAGCCGCGGCTGAAGACCTGACGCCGGTGCGCTTCGTTTTCAACTGGTCCAGCGCCGACCATGCCATTACGCCGGTCGCGGTCGGCATCGAAAAGGGTTTCTACAAGGACGAGGGCCTGAAGGT
>NZ_RZSA01000002.1:0-40045 GCF_003998075.1 Mesorhizobium sp. M2A.F.Ca.ET.037.01.1.1
CTCGTCGCACTGGGCGATGATGTCGACAATGGCATTGCCGATGCAAAGCACGTCATAATCCGGCATCAAAATCTCCGCCAAAACCCGAGCCGGCTTCTTGCCACGCCGGCCGGGCGTGGTCTCGCGAGTTGAAATGGGTTGCCGCATGCGCTTGATCCAGCCGCCCTCACGCAGCTGCCGGTCCGGCTTCACGCAGCAAATCGTCAGCTTTGTCCGTCTTCTCCCAAGTGAACTCAGGCTCTTCACGCCCGAAGTGTCCGTATGTCGCCGTCTTGCGGTATATCGGCCGTAAGAGATCAAGCATCTTGATGATGCCTTTCGGTCGGAGATTGAAAACCTCGAGAACAAGGCGCTCGATCCTTTTTTCCTCGATCCTTGCGGTTCCGAAGGTATTGACCATGACAGAAACCGGACTGGCCACGCCGATCGCGTAGGCAAGCTGAACCTCGCAGACCTCTGCAAGGCCGCTGGCAACGATGTTCTTCGCGACATACCGGGCGGCATAGGCCGCCGAGCGGTCAACCTTGGATGGGTCCTTGCCCGAAAAGGCACCGCCGCCGTGACGCCCGGTCCCACCGTAGGAATCGACGATGATCTTCCGTCCTGTGAGGCCGCAGTCGCCGGCAGGCCCACCGACCACGAACCGCCCTGTTGGGTTGACCAGAAATCTGATCCCCGAAGTATCCAGGTGGGCCGGCAGGACCGGTTTTATGATCTCCTCAATGACGCCTTCGCGGACCGTGGCTTGTGAGACCGCTTCGTCATGCTGCGTTGACAGGACTATGGTATCCAGCGCCACCGGGCGGAGCCCTTCGTAGCGTACCGACACTTGAGATTTCACGTCCGGACGCAGCCAGCCAAGCTGTCCCGCTTTCCGGACCTCGGCCTGTCTTTTCGTCAAATGGTGAGCGAGTTGGATCGGCAGGGGCATCAATGTATCCGTCTCGTTGCATGCGAATCCAAACATGATGCCCTGATCCCCTGCCCCTTGCCCGAGATCCTGCCCTCGTCCTTCATCAACGCCCTGGCTTATGTCGGGCGACTGCTCGGTGAGGGCCAGAACGACGGCGCAACGTCGACCATCAAAGCCAATCGCATCATCGTCGTAGCCAATATCGAGTATCGTATCGCGGGCGACTTGGCTGTAATCGATGTGGGCATGGCTGGTGATCTCGCCAGCCACAACGACCATCCCCGTCTTCACCAACACTTCACAGGCGACGCGCGCCTTCGGATCGGTGCGCAGGACCGCATCGAGAATGGCATCGGAGATGTTGTCTGCCATCTTGTCGGGGTGTCCCGCGCCGACGGATTCGGAAGAGAACACGAACTGCCTGGTCATAAAAATGCCCTCGCTTCAAGTGCTGGAGTTAGTGAGGAGTTTCTGGATTGGGGTGGCTTATCGGTCGCGGATGCCGGGAACATCGAACGCAGTGCAGAAGTCGGCAACGTCTCTTCGTACGCTCGCATGAACTTCCTGGTCATCGGGCTGGCGGCAGACCGAGTCGATGAAAGCGGCGATCTGCACCATCTCCGTTTCGCGCATGCCCATGGACGTCACCGCTGGTGTCCCTAAGCGGATGCCGCTTGTCAGCGCCGGATGCCGCCGGTCGCCCGGGACCATATTGAAATTCGCAATGATGCCTGCACGCGATAAGCGCTCCGCATAGGCTTTGCCTGACAGCGGCCGGTCCCGAAGATCAAGGATCAGCATGTGATTGTCAGTGCCCCCAGTGACGAGTTCATAACCTCGCTCCAGAAGCGCCTGGGCCAGAGCCTTGGCGTTGTGGACGATCTGCTGACCGTAGACACGAAAGGACGAGTTCGCTGCTTCCTGCAAAGCGACGGCAAGCGCGGCGATAGTATTCATATGCGGTCCGCCTTGCAGAAGAGGGAACACGGCGCAGATTGTGTTTGCTCTTCGGATGATGGAGGGGCTGATAACGGTCTTCATTCCTTGATAAAATGAAGCCACCCCGGGGACCGCGGATCGACTTGTGAGAGGTGCTGGTGACCACATCGCAATGGGACACGGGGTTCGGATGCACTCCTGCGACAACCAGGCCGCAGATGTGGGCGATGTCAGCCACCAGATACGAGTTCACCTCCGAAGCAATTTCGGCCATTGCCGCGTAGTCAAAAATACGCGGATAAGCAGTTCCGCCGACCCAAATTAGCTTCGGGCGTTCCCGCTTGGCGGTCTCGCGCAAGTGGTCATAGTCAATTTGCTGTGTCTTTTCGTGCAGCCTGTACGGGACGCGCTGATAATCGCTGCCGGAAAAATTGACGGACCAACCGTGAGTCAGATGGCCGCCTTCGGGTAAAGGCAAGCCCATGACTTTGTCACGGGGGCTCAAAAGCGCGCGATAGACAGCCTGGTTGGCTGGCGAGCCTGAATAAGGCTGGACGTTGGCGTGTTCACTGCCAAATAGCGCTTTCAGGCGCTCGATCGCGAGGGTCTCAAGCTCATCGACGATCTCGTTTCCGGCGTAGTAGCGCGCACCGGGGTATCCCTCGGCATACTTGTTGGTGAAAATCGACCCGGTCGCTTCCAACACCGCCGAGGAGGCAAAGTTCTCGGAGGCGATCAGTTTGAGAGTTGTCCGCTCCTGACGCTCCTGTCTTAGAAGCAGTTCGTGAACGCGGGAGTCGACGGCGGCTAAGTGAGGCCGCCCGTAAGTGTCGGGCTGCGCGATGGCGCCGCCGGCGGAGTTATCCATGGTAGTCGCGCTCCATTTGGACTGATCTATTTCACGATCAAGCAGGCGGTCCCTTCAACCGCGCGTCTTGTATTGCTTCCAGGCGTTGTAGGTCTCTTTTATGATGGCCATCATCGTGGGGCAGGAGATCGACCACCAATTGAGCCAGCCCGCCATCCTTGCCTCCTGCTTGCATATGGTACGAAGACTGCGGACGTTGTTCGTTGCAGCAAAGAAAGTTGGCTCTGCCCAGCCGCCGAACGTGGCGTCGAACCTGCTCGCGAGGCAGACTGGTAATATCGGCCAGCTCGCCGACGGTTAGATCCGCATGCGCGCAAAGGCCCAGGATTCGAAGGCGATCAAGATGCGCTGCCGTCCTTAGGCGATTTACCAGTGTCAACATTGGTTGGCATCAACCCGGACGGGATGCAGCAAGCCGCTAGCCCTTCTATCCCCATCAATCCGCATGAGACCTCTCTCGTCATTTGCTGTAAATCCGCTGGTATGGATGCTAATGGAAGATGGATCACAGTCCTTTCTACGACTAAGACGCCAGATATTGGGGCTAATGTACCACCTGACAGGAGACTACACTCACGAACATTATGTGAATTTTTTTTAACGTTGCTGAGAATCAAGGGTGAGGTTTGGCGAATGTCTCGCCGTCGACTGTCGAATCCTGCCCGACGGGATTATGGGGTGCGTAGCCTGCTTGTCCTTTCCACATGACCAGCGACGATGGGGCGGAGGCGGCAGACATAGCTCTGGAGCATGCTGCGGTATCTTTGGCCTGAAGCCGAGGAAGGCGGACCGTGGCTTCCGCGCCGCTGCCGGGAGCCCGCGAACAGGCCAAGTTGATCAGCCGGGTGTTGCCGTCATAGAGCGTGAGACCCAAAGCTGGCCAGCCGCGCCCTGAGGCTGACGCACCGCTCAGCGTCCACCTTGCTCTCGAAGCCCATCGGCATAGCGCCGATAACGACTTGACCGCGTGCGTGTCGACGAGCGATCGGTGAGCGCAAGGATCGAGGGTGCAGTGCAGGATAATGCTGTTTTAAATCAGCGCTGTTTTCAGCCGACTGCCTTGAGCGTGGGCACAAGGATATAGGCCCAAGGCAGGAGATCATCGTCTGCTGTTCGGGAGGCCGCCCTGGGCGCGCGACAGCCGTTCCTTCGGCTGCGCCGCTCCGCCACCATCCGCGCCGTGCCTTCCGGAGACCATTCCCGCTGCCGGCCGGCGCCCGTGAAAACCTCGACCCGGCGCACCGGCTCGAGATGGCTGGGCTCAGCGTAACTCTGAAGTCGTCATATACCGAAGCCTTCACAGACTTCGGACATCCCCCTCACAGTCCGATCCAGATGGCGTCAGGAACACCGCTGCGTTGATGCGGATGAACCCCTGCTTGTGCCACAATGACCCTTATGTCAGCGCGCGAGCCAAAGCTTCCGCGCAAGGCGACGGCTAGGATAAGGCAATGCCGACGAAGGGCACATTGCTTGCCACACTCTGGAATGATGGCATGCTCGGAAGGCCTAGGCTTTGCTCAGGGCCGCCTGCAAGGCGCGCTTTGAGGTTATTCACATAGCCTTCTGCGTAGTCCTGCGCCGTCGAGACCGAAAGATCAATGCCTGCCGCCAAGGCCTCTTCCATCAGGTGCTTTACGAGCCCATTTCGAATGGCCAGCTTGACCTCGGGGCCTGCGATAAGGCCGATCGCCTGCGCGGCCATATTGAGGCCAGCTTCCTCCAGCGCTCGCTTCATATCGCCTCCGTTAATGGCCGTACGCAGGAGATTGGCTGCTTGCGACTCAGCCTCGAGAACCATCGAGGCAAGATCGGCTACTTGTCCGAGGCCCGGAATGAAGCTGAGCAGTCCCACCGCCGTTGCCGCCAAGTCGAGCACTTTCGTCTCGATTTTGAGCACGGAGTCGACGACGTGCATGACGGCCCCGCCGTTCTTTTTGGCTGACTTAATGTCAGGCTGGTCCATCAGGCCCATCTTCATGTCCGCGACGGCATTCTGCTCTTCTGCGGTTTGGGCGCCGTGGGTGATTGGCTGCTGAACGTTGCGGTTCGCAGACGACATGTTTGTGCAAAAATGGGCAAAGTCTTTTTTGCTGATATTGCCGGAATCAACCGTATGCCCGCCGCCAAAGTCGAAGAATTTATGATGGGTCTTATAGCCCGTGATCGAATTGTTCAGGAGGCCAAACAGAAGAGGATCTGAAAGGAGCTGAGAGGCTGCTTCCCGCACTTTCGGATCAAGGCTCTTGTCGTCTTTCATTTTCGCCAGTTTGTCGCGAGTCAGAACACCGCTTCCAAAGAACGTGTCCTGATGGTCCTTGATCATCTCGACCGTATTCAGCTCAGTTTGCGTGAGGCTCATCGACGATGAGGCGACTTGCAGGAAATCCTCTTTGTGCATCTTCCCTTTCGAGCCACCGCACAACTGGTTCCAAGCATCGGGGTGATCGAGGAAATATTGCGCCGCCGCAATGACCTGGGGCGGAAATTTGCCGTTTTTCGATTCGCCGCCGACCATTTTCTTGAACTCATCCAGACTCAGGTCCTTGGACAGATTTTCGGAGTACCGGTAAAACTCCCGCAAGGCATCGCTCAAGGTCATGACCGAAGGCTGCAAACCTCCGCTGCCGTCGGATGGTATGTAGTTCTGCTCGTAGCTTCGCGCTTGGGCTTCCTGAAATGCAGCAACTTGTGGGTGGTGGTTTGAAAATCCGGCCAAGTCCTTGGCGTTGATCTTGCCTCCACAGCGGCCGTCGCCCTGCGAGCCAATCGCATAAAAAAGTCCCGAATCCTGCTGCAGTCCCTGGATCGCCGCTTTCAGATCCGGTGGCGTAGAGGGATCATTGGCTTTGTCGGTCAACGACTTCCAAGTAAGCGGGCATTGGTCCTTGTGACGGTTGAGTACCGCAACAATCTGCAACTCAGCCGTGGTCAGCGACCCACCGTTCCACGTGATTCCGGGGCTCGGCCTGGGAGCCGGCTCGATCTTCGGAGTGACGCCGAGCAGATGTTGGGCTTCAGTCGCCTTGGAGCGTTGCGATTGGTCCTCCTTGAGAGCCGCCCTCATATTTGGCGGCAGCAGATCCAGTGGGTGTTGCTCCAAGCCATTCAATGTCAAGACATCCGGTGCCAGATGGCCCAAAGGGTCCTGCCGCAATTTATCCATTGTCGAATCAAGATTCGACGCTGGCAGATCCCCTTGCGCGAAAGAGCCGGGCTTGTCTGCCAGCACACAAGTGGACAGCATCGCTTCGAAGCACGATGCACTTTGCTGATGCTGGGTCGCAAAATGGGAAACTTTCAGGCCCGGCCAACCCCTTGCGGACTGTAGCGAATTTGAGCGGTAGAAAGTTGAAAGATTACTGGCCGACATTATGCATCCTCAGACGTGACGTTGAAATCCCCACAAGAGACCCCGACAGAAGATCCCTTGCGTTTCACAAAATTCGACAATTCCAAGCGTCGGCAGGTCACGAATGCGCCTGCCCTGCCTTCAATTGCTGTGTTCCGGGCCGGCTCCAAGGTTCGGTCCAACACAATGGCCGGAGTCACCGCGAGAGCTGCCGGGACTCATCATGAGCGGATTAGCTTTCGAGAAACTGACGAGTTTGCGAAGAGTTCACAAAGGGGTAGCCGCAGTCATGTTCTTCAGAGCTGCGGGAAATCCTCAATGTTCATTTCTTGCCCAGCTCAGGCTTCCCGCCAACGCTATCCTGTTGTGGGATGTCAGAAGAATAAGAAGCATCCGGTCGTCCGTCGCGAACGACCGTAGTGGAGGAGCCGCGAAACAAGATCAGCACTGATTCCTTTGGCGTTGCCGCTATGTGAGTCTGCGCCTGCGCCTGCGCCACCAAGCCGTTAAAGGTCTGCTCCACGAGTGCGACGAAGCGCGGTGGACCGGAAACGAAGACGAGGCCATTGCCTGGCACGGGTTTGACCACATAGCGCTCGTCGGAGATATCAAGCTTGTCGAGAGCCCCCTTGAACGCATCGAAGCGAATCGACGTCATCAAAAGCATTCGAGTTTGCGATTCTTGTGCAGCAGACACATAGAGCACAAGGCCGTCATAGTACCATTGTAGACCGTAAAGGTTCGTCAAGCGGTCGAGGAACGCGCGCGGTGGCAAATCAGGCATACGTCCGCGAATTCGCCCCTTCACCGCAGGACTGATGTTGACCCTGATATTCAGGTTGTTGCCGAATTCCTGCAACGCTGCAGCGAGCTCCTGATCCAGAACCGTGTATCTATAGGGTGTCGCCGGAAGGGACAGCGGGACTGCATGCGCCGGGTGAATCCCGGTGGACAGAAAAAACCCGGCACAAAGAAGTCTCAAAACATGCAGGGTGACGGGTTGGATAAGCGTTCTCGGCATGTCGCACTGATAAACCAAACGCTGAAATCATCACAAGTGACTAAATTGCCGAAGAGATTTTAGATTGTCGAAATGACGCCGCCGTTAGTCAGCTTGTTGTCAGCTTGCCCCCCTAGGAGTGTTGCGCCGACACCGGGTGATGAATGGGCGGGGCTCGCCCGGTCAGAGAGAGCAACCGAGTCCTTACATGATGATGCCTGTCACGTCGATCTCTGCCACTCTAACGGCTGGCCTCCCCAGGGTCGGATCACCGTCGATTGTCGAGCAGGCCCAGTTTGAGCGCGCCTTAGGGCATGCAGCCGACTCGCTGAAAAACGATGCCGCCGCGGGGCCAGCGAGTGCGGCGCCAGTTGCTGCGGCGATGGATGTTCAGCGCGCGGCTGCGCCGACGAGCGGCATGGGCGATCGCGTGTTGCAGACGATTTCCTCCCTATATCCACACAACACTGTTTCCTTCCCCGCGCTCGACCATGACATAGCCCTTTCGAAGGGCGCTCTACCGGGACCGGCGCAGAAGCTTCCCGTTCCAGGTGAGGCGGGAACCGGAATCTCGGGCATTCCCCAACAAGGGCAAGACTTCGAAACGATGATGGCTGGTCTTCGGGATGTTTACAACGGCGTCACCCAGGTGGCGCTTATCTCCAAAGGCGTCAGCGGCGTCACATCATCCGTGAATAAACTTTTGAAGGAAGGCTGAACCGCGCGCATGATTGGCTTGGCCGAGGGCGAAATCATGCGTGGCCTGTCAGGGTGGCGGTCGGTTAGACTTGTCATGCTGCCAGTTCTCGTCGCCCTCACTGCTTGCAAAGCCGACCTCTACACGCAATTGCAAGAGCGTGAGGCAAATGAAATGCTCGCACTTCTTGAAGACAACGGGGTCGCCGCGATCCGGGTGGTCGCCAAGGATGGAACCAGCACGATCCAGGTTGACGAAAAGCTGCTCGCCTTCTCAATCAACCTTCTGAACGCCAAGGGGCTGCCGCGCCAATCCTTCAAGAACCTCGGTGAGATATTCCAAGGATCAGGCCTGATTGCCTCGCCGACCGAAGAGCGTGCCCGTTACGTGTATGCCCTGAGCGAAGAGTTGTCGCGGACGATCAGCGATATCGATGGCGTTTTTTCTGTACGTGTTCACGTCGTGCTGCCGCATAACGACCTTGTGCGAGCCGGTGCCACGCCATCCTCGGCCTCGGTGTTTATCAGGCACGACGCAAAAACAAATGTCGCGGCTCTGCTGCCAAAGATAAAGATGCTTGTAGCCGACAGCATCGAAGGCCTGTCCTACGATAAGGTGGAAGTGGTTTTGGTGCCGGTAGAACGGTCCGCACACGAGCAACGGCCCGATCCGACTGCTGTTTTGCCACAAGCATCACTACCTCTTCCTGCGCCACTTCTGGCGACCGTAACAGGTTTTGCCGCAGCCGTATTCGCCGTGGCCTGTTATCTCTTGATCGGCGTTGTTACGCGTCGGCGCAAGCAATCAACCGGCGTTTCCAAGGTCGAGGGGCGCCGGGATGCTTCTGCTGTCGAGGCCATTCGCAAAAGAATGCCTGCAATTGGACGTGGGTGACATCTCATTGCCAATGCCTATACAGACCGCCCGACCTGATGGTCCGCACTTTCCGGGCGCGAGCGAGCTTGCGGCTTCGGCCCATCCAACCCGTCTTGCGGCGCGTCTTGATCCAGCGTTATCGGCCGAAACGTTAGTGAAGTTGCAGAAGTGTTCCAGACTGCATCCAAGGCTGGCAGAATTGCTGGGCAACGATGACGTGGATCTGAACCACATCGGCTGCAGGCCGGACCTTCTACGCGGGCATGATCCATATCGAGCGGCCCTTCTTGCTGGTAGTATCTGGCATGCCCGTTCGCTGGTCGCGTTTGTCTCTCAGCCTGAGCTTGCCATCCTTGTTAAACGCATCGGCGTGGATGCACACGCATTCGGAATCCGACACCTGCTGCATGCTGTTGACAAAAGACTGATCTCGGACCCAGAAAAACTCGCTCAGCAAATCGAATACGATGGACACGCATGTCTTGGAGCTTGGCTCCAGGACAGTTCAGCGACCGAGCGTAACCGCGTGCTTCTTCGATTGCCCGAGGGGACTGCCGCGGAGACTCCAGCACATGAGCATTGGACCGCCGCCGGCCAATTGCTTTCACTTGTAGTAGCTCATTTTGAGACAGAGACCCCGGTGAAATGACAGTCGAACTTTCCGAGGGGCCAATAGCGCCGCAGATGCGTCCAGTCGGACCACTGATACCCGCGAGCGAGCTCGAAACCTGGCACAGCGCCGCGCAAGCCCTTGCCGCGGCAGAACGGCATCGGCAGCGCGTTCGAAACTGGGCACGCGCGGTTTACCAGCGGGCGTGGGCGCGCGGCCACATGGAGGGCTCGAATGCAGGCACCGAGGAGATGGCAGGGTTGATTGCGGAGACAATCTCCGAAATCGCGCGACGAAAGGCGGCTCTGGAGCAGGAATTGCCGCAGCTCGTGATGGAAATATTGAGCGATCTTATCGGCGCTTTCGATCCGGGCGAGCTATTGGTGAGGGCTGTTCGTCACGCCATAGAGTGTCAATACAGCGGCGCCGACGTTTGCCTTCATGTTTCTCCCATGCAAGTCGACATGCTTGCACGAGAGTTTGCTCGATGCGACGGCCAGGATGGTCGACCAAGGGTGCGGATCGAGCCCGACCCGACATTGTCGCCGCAACGCTGCGTGCTGTGGAGCGAGTACGGCAATGTTGACCTTGGACTTGACGCCCAGATGCGCGCGCTGCGCCTTGGTTTCGGGACGCTCTGTGAGAAAGGCGAGCTATGAGAAAGCCCGTCCCAGAACATAACGCTGACGCCGACACTCGAGCTCTCGTTCCAGCAATCTCGTCTTTGAGGGCTGCGGCCAAGCGAATTGACACGCGTGCGGTGCGCGGTCGGATCACGCGGGCTATCGGCACACTGGTTCATGCCGTCTTGCCAGACACTCGTATTGGGGAACTTTGCCTCCTAGAGGACCCGCGAACCGGGCTGTCGCTCGAGGCCGAGGTGATCGGCCTGTCGGGTGATGGTGTATTGCTGACACCGATCGGGGACTTGGTGGGCCTATCCAGCCGCGCAGAGGTCGTGGCCACTGGCCGAATGCGTGAGGTGCCCGTCGGCGGCGATTTGCTCGGTCGCGTGATCGACAGTCGTTGCCGCCCATTGGACGGCAAAGGCGAAATCAAGACCGTCGAAACTCGGCCCCTGCATGGCAGAGCCCCCAATCCGATGACGAGGCGCATGATTGAGCGGCCATTCCCGCTTGGGGTCCGTGTCCTCGATGGTCTGCTGACGTGCGGCGAGGGCCAGCGGATCGGGATTTATGGCGAGCCAGGTGGTGGCAAGTCGACGCTGTTGTCACAGATCGTAAAGGGTGCCGCCGCTGACGTCGTCATAGTGGCGCTCATAGGCGAACGTGGACGGGAAGTTCGTGAATTCATCGAAAGGAATCTTGGTGAAGAGGGCCTTCTCCGTACGGTCGTCGTGGTTGAAACATCCGACCGCTCGGCGGTAGAGCGTGCGCAATGCGCTCCAATGGCGACTGCGCTCGCGGAATATTTCCGCGATCAAGGCCTACGCGTTGCTCTCATGCTGGATTCGCTGACGCGCTTCTGCCGCGCTATGCGCGAAATAGGCCTTGCTGCGGGTGAGCCGCCGACGCGACGGGGCTTTCCTCCTTCCGTTTTTGGCATGCTGCCAGGCCTGCTCGAGCGCGCCGGCATGGGTGAGCGGGGCTCAATCACGGCCTTCTATACGGTGCTTGTAGAGGGTGATGGCACGGGTGATCCAATCGCCGAGGAATCGCGTGGTATTCTCGATGGCCATGTCATCCTCTCACGCGCTATTGCGGCGCGATCGCATTTCCCCGCTATTGATGTGCTGCAGAGTCGCAGCCGCGTCATGGATGCAGTCGTTTCGGGGACACATCGCAAGGCAGCATCCATTTTCCGCGAGCTCCTGTCGCGCTATGCCGAGACCGAGTTCTTGATCAATGTTGGCGAATACAAGCCAGGTGGAGATCCCCTGACTGACCGGGCTGTCGCGTCAATCGACGAACTGAGGGAGTTTCTGCGCCAGAGCGAAGATGACGCGTCAGATTTCGAGGAGACGGTCGCATGGATGTCGCGTCTGACCGCGTAAACTGGATTCAGTCTTCGAGGTTACGGCTTCTGAAGGAAATGCAAGAGCGTCGTGCCCTTGGCGAGCTGTCCAAGAAGGAAGCCCAGCGCGATGTGGCCGCCTCAGCCGTACAAAATGCCTCTAGGGAGCTTGCAATGATACAGCAACATTGTTCAAGAAAAGAAGCAGCGCTCTATCAGCATCTGATGTCACTCGACAACTTGTCTAGCGCAGCGCTCGACCGTCACCGCCTTCACACTGAACAACTTGCCGCTGAGATCAATTCCAGACGGCAGATGCTTGATGATACCCAAATCGCTCAAGAGGAGGCTGAGATGGCGGCGTCCAGGACGAGGGAGCTATGGGTCATATGTTCGGCGGCAAGGGACAAATGGCAACAAATCGAGGACGACGTGCGGCGCGCCGTCGAGACTCATTCGGAGGCCGCAGCCGAGATCGAGGCCGACGATGAGATACTGCTGAAATATGCGAGGGGGTCGCTTGCCTAAATGCCGCGCAACCGGATCCGACGGTCGCAAGAGGTCGTCCGAATGACACGACCGTGCAGTCTTTGATAGGCGCTGCGGTCACACCCGCCATGTTCGAACCAGTTCTGAAACTGTCCCACACGGTTGTCTCGTGGCTCAATGATACAGCAGCGCCGCGCACGCCGTTTCAAAGCCGGATCAACGAGGTGCCGCTATCGGTGCGAACGGCAGGGCTTGTCTGGCAGCAGGAACCTGCTGCCATTCCGATGCTTGACTGCGTCTGGAGAGTGGGAGCCGAAACGGTCATCTTGTCACTGTCGCGCCCGCTCGTAGAGGAGTTCATCACGACAGTGCAGAACGGCTTGGCCTTCCCTTCCGAGCCAACTGCTTCGCTAATTCTCGAACTCGCTCTGGAGCCGCTTGTCACTCGACTGGAGGAGACGACGCGTCTGAACGTGCAACTCGTGCGGGTATGCGAAGCCACGATGCTGGCTCCTCATCTTGAACTCGACATCATTTTCGGCGCGGTCAAGGGCAAGGGCCGTCTATTCCTGTTCACGCCACTTGACGGCTTAGTACCGCCTGCGTTTCGCGCGCTAGGCGAACTGCTTGCCCAGTTGCCGCGGCAGCTGGGCGGGCTGCCTCCAGAGCTCCCGCTCATTGTTGCAGGAGAGGTCGGCACGCTTCGCCTTCCTGCGGCGCTTCTTCGAAGCGCATGTGTCGGTGATGCATTGTTGCCCGATATTGCGCCGTTCGGCCGCGGCCAGATCACCCTAGCTGTCGGCCAGTTGTGCGCCGAGGCGGATCTTGACGGCGATGAATTAATCTTGCGGGGGCCTTTCCGCCCGCGACCGTGTCCTTTGGAGAGTGCGCATATGACACAACCCGGATCGCAACTGGAGCTTACTAAGGATCTCGACGATGTCGAGATCGTGCTTGTCTTTGAATGCGGCCGCTGGCCTATTTCTCTTGGGGAATTAAGAAGTGCCGGCGAAGGGCATATTTTTGAACTTGGATGGCCGATCGACGGCCCGGTCGACATAGTGGCCAATGGTCAGCGTATCGGGCGTGGCGACATTGTCCGCATCGGAGAAGAGCTGGGCATCAGGCTCCGTGGCGGGTTTGCATGCAATGAGTGAAGCTCAGCCGACAATCCTGGCGCTTCTTGCGGTTACCGCCGGACTCGGTCTGCTGGTTTTAGCAGTTGCCACGACAACGGCCTTTGTAAAGGTATCAATTGTTCTTTTCCTCGTCCGCAATGCGCTCGGGACCCAGACCATACCACCCAATGTGGTGCTGTACGCCGCGGCGATGATCCTCACTATGTTCGTTAGTGCGCCCGTTGCTGAGCAGACCTATGACCGCATGTCGGATCCCAAGCTCCACTATCAGACATTCGACGACTGGGTAAGCGCCGCTAAAGCCGGAAGTGAGCCCTTGCGCGAGCATCTCAAGAAATTCACAAATGAAGAGCAGCGGCGATTTTTCCTATCTTCGACAGAAAAGGTCTGGCCAGAGGAAATGCACGCTGCAGCCACGCCTGATGACTTTGCAATACTTGTACCATCTTTCTTGCTATCAGAATTGAAGCGCGGATTTGAGATAGGATTTCTACTTTATCTGCCTTTTATTGTTATAGATCTGATAGTGACAACTATCTTGATGGCAATGGGTATGTCGATGGTCTCACCAACTGTTATATCTGTCCCGTTCAAGATCTTCTTGTTTGTTGCCATTGATGGTTGGTCAAAATTGATGCATGGGCTTGTGCTGAGTTATACGTTACCGGGAGGCTGATCATCACTGAATCCAGCATCATTACTCTTATGAGCCAATCACTGGTGGTTTTCATGATCTGGATTCTACCGCCGCTCATTGCATCAGTGGTTGTCGGCCTCGTCATCGGCATCCTCCAGGCGGCGACGCAGATCCAGGATGAAAGCTTGCCGCTCACCGTGAAGCTTCTGGTCGTTGTCGCGGTGATTGGGCTGTTTGCTCCTGTGCTAAGCGCCCCGCTCATAGAGCTAGCCGATCAGATCTTCACCGAGTTTCCCGCAATGACACTTAGCTACTAGTCCGCCCCATGGACGCGCCATCGGCCGATATTCAAATTCTGATCCAGACGGCTCTCGAACTCGTCGTTGCGGCAGGTCTTGGGGCAGCCCGCGCGATGGGCATCATGCTGATCTTTCCCGTATTCACACGCTCGCAGATCAGTGGGCTGATCCGGGGCTGTTTGGCTGTTGGCTTCGCACTACCATGCCTGGCACACGTCAGCGGCGGATTGCCGGCGCTGGATCCTGATACGCGCCTGATCCAGCTAACCCTGCTCGGATTCAAGGAAGTTTTTGTCGGTGTACTCCTTGGCACTTTTCTTGGCATTCCGCTTTGGGGCCTTCAGGCTGCCGGGGAGCTTATCGACAACCAACGCGGCATCAGCAGCCCGACCGCTTCGGCCGATCCCGCGACGAACAGTCAGGCTTCCGCGATGGGCGTTTTTCTGGGGATCACTGCGATTGCCATATTCGTCGGATCAGGAGGCCTGGAAACTTTGATCAGTGTCCTGTACCGCAGCTACTTGATCTGGCCGGTGTATCAGTTTCACCCGACACTGAGTGGGCCAGGAGCAATGGAGTTGTTGGGGCTTCTCGACAGCATAATGCGCACGGCATTATTGGTATCGGGGCCTGTCGTGTTCTTCCTGATACTGATTGATATATCGATGATGCTGCTGCGTCGCTTTGCCCCGCAATTTAAGGCGAGCCAACTGTCTCCGGCAATCAAGAACATTGTCTTTCCAGTTCTCATGGTCACCTACGCTGCCTATCTGGTGGAGAGCATGAAACTGGAGGTCACACGTGCCAACGGCGTGCTGGAGTGGTTCGACAAATTGCTGCCATGAGCGACACAAGTGAAGAGAAGACACACGCCGCCAGCCCGAAGAAGTTAAGTGAAGCGCGCAAAAAAGGACAGCTGCCACGTAGCTCCGATTTCGTCCGCGCGGTCGGGACTTGCGCTGGGCTCGGCTACCTTTGGCTAAGAGGCAGCGTGATCGAGGACAAATGCCGGGAAGCGCTCCTATTAGCCACCAAGTTGCAGAGCCTACCTTTCGATACCGCGGTGCCGCAGGCATTGGTTGTGCTCGTCCAACTCACAGTCGCGGCTGTTGGCCCGCTGCTTGGAACCCTTGTCGCCGCGGTGATTTTGGCCAGCCTGCTAGCCAATGGTGGATTTGTCTTCTCTCTGGAGCCGATGAAGCTCAGCTTTAAGAAAATTGACCCCTTTGAAGGGCTGAAGCGCTTGGGGTCTGCTCGTTCCATGGTCGAAGTCTGCAAGACCATGTTCAAGGTATTGGTTCTCAGCGCAACCTTTTCCATTGTCCTTCTCGGGATGTGGAAGACAATGGTCCCTCTGCCGATCTGCGGCATGGGCTGTGTTGGCCTCATCTTTATGGAGACAAAATTGCTGATGGGAATTGGCGCCGGCGCACTGCTGGTCGGCGGACTGATCGATCTTCTGCTCCAGCGCGCGTTGTATCTGCGCGAAATGCGCATGACCAATACCGAAGTGACGCGCGAGTCGAAGGATCAGCAAGGAGCGCCAGAGTTGAAAGGTGAACAGCGTCGCATCCGCGAGGAGGCGGCCGACGAGCCTGCGCTTGGCGTGCATCGCGCCACGCTGGTCTTAACAGGAAGGGCGGTCCTGATCGGTCTGCGTTACGTTCGCGGTGAAACCGGGGTGCCGTTCTTAGTTTGCCGTGCCGAAGGTGAGCGCGTTTCACATGTGTTGAGCGAGGCGCGGGCACTACGCCTGACGATCGTCCATGACCATGTCTTAGCGCGTCAGCTGATAGGCACTACAAAACTCGGCCACGCGGTTCCTATGCAATATTTCCAGCCTGTCGCGAAAGCATTCTTTGCCGCAGGCTTGGCCTAGTCATTGGAAGTCCACGACTGCCCAGTTCAAAACTGACCTGGCTCCATGCTAGTGGCAAATGTCGGCTGGCCATCCGTGCCCCAGTGTCTCTGTCAGGCCAACCGCGCAACCGCGGGCCTGGGGCAATCACTCCCCTCGGATCTGCCACCCAGCAACTACGGCAAGTCCTCCGGGCATGACCTTGCAGCCTCTGCTGGCCGGTGCGTGGCGCAGTCCGAGGTTTTGAGGCCGGCAGTGCGGATTTGATTGGTGCAGCCGTTGGAATGCCCTCGTCAGCTAGTCGTCAACTAAGCGCCCTATGTTGAACAGCCGTGCTAACTTGAGCTCGGTTGCGAAACATAGGAGTACGAATCGTCATGTATGGTCGAATTGGTGGCTCATCCGATAGTTACCGCGCGCATAATGCCGGCGAGCAATCGGATGCAGGAAGCGAAGGGTTCGCGGACACATTTGCCCGAATGCACTTATCCGGATCGGAAGGTAGCGGCGCCTCATCATCGGCGGCTCCCCAAGCATACTCCCTCAATTCCCGACCTCCTGTGGTGGAGATCAACAGGACTTCCTTCAGGAGACAGGTGAGGCAATTTCATGGTGATGAAATCACGCACATCGCCGACAATCCTCAAGAGTATTCGGAGTTCGTATCGTCACGAGCCAGGCGCACCGCGGACGTTGCTCAGCAATATGGCATCCGTCGAGATACGGAGCACGCGCGATATTTCAGTTACCAATTGGGAGACCGGAGTGCCGGACTGCTGAGAATGGAAGGCGGATTCAGCATGAACGAGTTCGAATCGGAAAGTTGGCGGGAACAATTTCCTGGTCGAACTGAGGTCACTTCCATAGTGGATCTTCAAGTCGCCCATCCGCTCGTCGAAAATGCGGGCGATATTCTGCTGGAGCATCAACTTCGGATAGACGGCGACCGACCGTTGCTGAATTGGCGTGCGGCTAATCCGGAAGCACAAGCGCGCGCGCAGACGATGGGGTTTGTTGAAGTGGATCATGGCGACCTGGTGCTTGACCCTACGCAGCATCCCGACAAATGGACGAAGAACAGTGCCGGTGAGTGGCAGCGTGCAGGCAAACCTCCACTCTATCTCCACAAAACCGAGGATAGCGACAGCAGCGATAGCGGGTCCGACGACGATTTCATGTGATTTGTCGACCCGCCGCCGAGCCTTGCAACTGGTGACGGTTGCAAGGCTGTTGGCAGTGAATGCTAATTGTCCGGCGACAGCCCCGCCTTAGCGCCAGCGCCGCCGAGCAATCCAGCCCATCTCCCAGACAATAAACTGCGGATGCGCATCGTGGGTGCTTGCGAGCGGATTGTATTCGGGCCGGAACTCCGCCTCTTGGAACCGAGCTCTCCCGAATCCAATTTTCTCCACCACACCGTTGGGTCGTTGCGATGCGCCGATCCCGATCGGATCGGCTATGCCTGCTCCGCGCTCGCAGGAAGACCTTCCGCCTCGATCTTGGCGGCGCGATCTCGGCGATAAGTTGGATGGGAGGCAAGATACGCCGCCACGTCAACAGCCGGTAACGCGACATCGCAAATCGGCCCTGACGGTAGCCGATCGACTCCAATCGCCGGACCGCAACTCGCGCAGCGGCATTCGCGGTTTGGCCAGGAGAAATGCTCGCTGACTCACAGCGTGGCCGGCCGCATTCTGAGTGCCCTGTCATGCAGCCTGCGCCGACGGGAGCTCGGCACGCGAATGGCGTGGTTGGCGGCCAAGCCCTGAGGTCAACAAGGACTTACAGAAAGCGGGGGTGAGTTTGCCGCGATGAATTATGACCTTCTCGCGACCGGACCTAGCATCGGCTTCCTCTCGCTCTCGATTGTAGCCGCGCTGTTCGTTGGATTTAACGTGGCAAGCGGTGAATTCGGAATCAGCCAGCCCTTCCAAGTTTCTGGCCATGACGGGGCGACTCGTGTGGATGTGCACCCACATCGGGCTCGGCATCGCACCATTGACCAGCATCTTGGGCTGCAGCTTCATCTCAAACAGCTTTCCTGGCTCGCCACGCAGCGCGACCGGTGCCTCCGGCGGCATCAATTCGTCGGCATTGCACAAATGTTCCAGGTATTTTTGCGCCGGAAATGCGTAGGTCTTCATGCAATCAGTCGTAATGCCGGCTTTTCCTTCATTCAATGCGTTGGCCTGTCCCAGCACCATGTTCAGCAACCCTTTGAGCTGGTCTGTGCGTTCGTGCACTTTGGGTAGCTGGGTGGAGGTGAGTAGCAGGCGTACATTACGCCCCTGCAACCCGGCGAGACAGGTTTGCATCTCAATGGCCTGGGCTCGCAGGTACTGGGCCACATCGTCCACGACCTTACCGGCCTCCTCAGGCTTCATCTGGCGCACTTGGGAGACGACGCTTTGCTGACCGGCCAGATCGAACTGCAAAAGTTCGTCCAATCGTTTGAGCCGCTCCGTCAATACCTCCATTGACAACGCGGCGCCCCCGATTGTCGAGCCTGCCCCCGACGAACTCGCAGCCACCTCTTGCGCTCTCACCTGTGTACTCGCAACTTGATCCGAGCGCGCGAGAACCTTGGCTGCTGGCACTGTGCCGGCGTTCGCAGCGACTGGTGTTGATGGCTGCCCGGCGGCAGAAGTCCCGGCGCGAGCTGCCGACTTATGCTTTGACTTCCCTTTCCTTCGCGCTGTAGTGCCTTCTGACACTGCAGCCGTACCAGCAGTGCCAGCCGGTATCGCAGCGCCTGCCCTGGCCGGCATCGCAGCGCCCGCCTGGGCCTGTGGCGCCATGATGGCTGACGGCGGAGACTGCAGGTTCAACAAGTGCATGGCATCGTGCGCAGTGATCCATGCATCGTCCACGATCCGTTCGAACAGTTTCAATGGGAGGCCGGCATCTGGGTAGGTATGGCTTAGCTTGGTATGCACCTCGTGCAACGCCAATCCAAAATCCGAAAGCCGCTCCATGATTTTTTCTACAACCGCGCAATCATGAGCGTTGAGTGTTTTGCCATCATCCATTATGCCCTTCGCCAAAGAGAGGGCGCGAAGAGCTTCTTGAGCGGCGCTTGCCATCAGCTGCACCACTCCATTTCGACCGACGAGGAGTTCCTTCAAATCTGGCTCGAACCTGCTCGCCCGCAGTTCAATCTTGGCCCGCGCAAGACCGATCCGCTCACGGACCAGCCAGATCCTGACACTCAGTACCGAGCCGGCACGCAGCCGCAGTGCGCACCGCTCGGCTTCCCGCATCACGGGCGTTCCACTGGATAGGCTAGCGGTGGCAGCGCAGGCGGATCGCTGCCGTTCGGAGCGCCATGCCTTTTTTTCCCACCACTTAATTGCCGCCGTATGGTGGTTCTCCACATTTAAAATCAACAGCTCCTGCCGGTCCGCCTGGGAGTAGGAGTAGAGTTTATCGACCATACCTGCCGCTTTCTTGGTCTTTTTGTCCAATTTCGTGATCGTCGACAGGCCAAGTTTGTCTACTTCATTCGCGGCGTCGCACACGATCTGGCAACATCTACGCACCTTGTCGTCTGGCATAATTGTCTGCGCCTCAGCCGCAGGCAGGCTAGCGCGGTACTCCAGAATTGCTGAGGCTGCATCGACGACCCGACTGATCAGCTCCACCGCCTCCTCGGGGACGTCGGTTTTCCTGGCCGCAGCCTCGCAATCAGTCAGTTGTTGAACAAGACTGTTCATTCTGAGCTGTGTCGGACTGATATCTTCATTTGACGATGAGCTGGTGCCTTCCACCTGCGCGGTTGATAGTTGGCTACCGACCGGCGCCATGGCTTCGCCCTCAGACATGGAGGGAGAACCGCGCCGCCTTGCGGCTGCGCCACGTGGCGCTACGGTTCCGCGTGGTGGCGCAGCGGCTCCACGTCGCGGTGTGTTCAGGATTTGATCTTCGCCAATCGAGGCGCCTGGCAGACTTTCGCGGGCATCGCCTGGACCGCGCGCAACTGGAAGGGAGGAGGGCCTCCTATCGGCGTCCCCAGAGCGCATCTGCTCCACAACGGAATCGAATGACTGTCCACCTTCTCCCGCAGCAAGACTTGATTGCGAAAGGGAACTGCTCGCCCGCCCCGCGCGGCTGGCTCCAGTTTCAGCCTGCGATTTCCGTGGTCGGCCAATGCCCTTCATATTGCGTCTCCGTAGTAGGCGAGAATGTGCTGCTATTGTGCTGGCGGCTGACGAGACCAGCGGCATCTTTCGGTTAACGTCACGGTCAGCCAGACCCGCGACGGCGTAATGTTCCCGCCAAAGTGCTTCTCAGTAGCAGGCCAAGATTGGCCCGAGCTCACAGGACTTTCGCAACGTTGCCATCGATGTCCTGAGATTATCAGCGCTTCAGTCCGCCGATTTCCAGGAACAGCGAATGAAATCAGACCAACTCGGCTAGCTCCCCTTCCTAGACACGTGCCTGACGATTTTATTGATGCGTCACTCCTCTCGTTCGCCACCGACAAAGTCACACATTTGCTTCAGAGAAGCGTGTGCGTTGCGTATCACGCGGACCATTTCGATCTATAGTTACAAAAAGTGTCGAGACGGGACCTTTGGATCCGAAGGTCAGGCACGGCCGGCCTAGATAGACCGCTTGGCTGACGATTAGCTGACGATGGGAGTTCTCACGAACAGGGCAAGAAAATCCGACCGCTTCAAGCTTTCGATATGGTGAGAAGAGGATCCGCACCGGCCTCCCAAAGCCGGCAGACCATCCCATGTTCGTACGGTCGCCGACCTTCTCGAAGCCAATGAGCTCACCGCGCCGGGCCGTGATGTGCAGGCGAGAGAATGGTGATGCAAAGACCGAGTTCCTGCTCGTTGCGTGCGCCCGTGGAGCCAGCAAGAATACGGTCATTGCGGTCATGCAGCACGTGGACCGTGTCTCCTGTTCGACACCACAGCATCGAGGATGCAAACGAGCTGCTGCGGCTGCCATTCGGTCGCGGCATGCGTGGACGGCGGGATTGGCCGAACAGCCGAGATCGTGGTCGACTGTTCGATGCGAGAGCAACATCCTGCAGAGCATACGTTTTTGCGCTGGCCGGTTTTTGTCAAAAGCCGTCAGGTTCTCGAAAGCTCCCGCCCTTAGCTTGATCGAGGCTAACCTTTAACACGTCGCCGCCAATGGCAAATGCCGGAGTACCTGATGATAGCAGCAATTGGGAGTGGAGTTGGCAACCTCGGGACTTCCTTGATCCGAAAGGGCCATGGGGATTCGAAATCCGAGCATTCTGGTGATGGCAAGCCGGCTGATGGCAATGATGGCAAGCCAGCTGGTGGGAATGATGGCAAGGCAGCTGGCGGGAACGATCGGGCGGATAACCGGACCGTTTCAAATGATCAACTTCAAGACAACTCACAGTCTGCAGCACAAAGTGAAGCCTTCCAAAGTATCCTGCGATCGTTCGCGTTCCAATTCGCGAACGATGCGATGGCTGAGGCCGATGAAGCTTTGGATGACACAGAAGATGCCTGACGCGGGAAATCCGGCGTGAGGTCATACAGGCCGTTATTGACGGCACAACTCCAACAGAAAAAGGAATGATCATGGCTGCAGTTGATAATAATAAAAAATCAGGCAATACCAATACCAGTAGCGCCGGCAATACCGATAAAACTAACAGTGGCACTCCCGGCAATACAAGCGGAGCTGATGCTACTGCTTTTCAGGCGCAAGTGCAGGAACTAACCAATGTTAGCTTGGAGGCGACGAAAAGGAGTGTCCAGTTGCGCACTCTAACGACCAATCTCCAGACCATCAAGAAGGCCGCCGACGAACGCGTTTCGTAATGTCGGAAGCGGGTTTTAGACTGCCCCCTAGCGCGTCTCCTTATTGACGCGACGTAGTCCCGAAATGAGCCGCATGGCAATTGCCATGCGGCTTCTATCCTGTTTGAGAGATGCTCTGTGGATGACGCCGTTTCCCTCCGTTTCGAAGTGCGTTCGGGGCACTATTGCGGTCTGACCGGCAAGACGGATCTTCAAAAGTGTTTAATCGGCAGCGGCTTCGATGCCGATTTGGTCTTTGTCGAGCAGGGACTGGCACCGCATCACCTTCGTGTAACTCTTCTTGGCAAGTCGATCGAACTGGAGGCGCTTGCACCCGGACTCAGTATCGAGGGCAACCGGAATATCGCCGCAGGCCAGTCCGTTGTTGTGCCCCTTCCTGTCGTCCTGCTCGTAGGCGAGATGTCCATTGCTTTGTCCGTGCAGGATGCAGAGCCGCCTGGTTCGACCGGCATACCGCGCCTACCGATCGGTGTGCTCGCCATGGTCATAATCAGCTCACTCGGGATCGGCGCGCTTTCAGGCACGATCTCCTATCTTGGCAATGCAAGTGGATCGAGCCCCAATTCACTTCGGGCTGAAGTCGCGTCCAGAACGATCAGTCACCGCGCTGACAATGAACTTACGGAGGCAGCGGCCCAAGAGCTGCAGGAGGAAGTCGATCGAGCGGGTCTTCTCGACGTCAAGATTGGGTCGGCAAAGGGTGTTGTGACCGCCGAAGGCACCGTCACGTCTGAATCGGTCATCAGCTGGCAGAAGCTTCAGCAATCGTTCGATCGTCGCACCAAGGGTACTCTAACACTGGTGAACGGAGTGCTCATCAAAGAGGAGAAGGCGCCATCCGCAATCGCGGTCGAAGCTGTGTGGCATGGGGTCCAACCATATATTGTCATCGACAGCGAGAAGTATTTTGTCGGCGCCATTTTGGCTGATGGATGGGTGGTCGAACGTATTGAGGACAGCCGTGTGCTGCTGAGCAGGAATGGCCGCATTGCTGCTCTCCAATATTGAAAGCTCGCAGGCCCCATCAAGCAGCACTCTATGGCCAGCCAAACATCCTGTCGCGCTCGGTGCTGACAAGCTGGCTGCGTTGGAAACATTTGCTGCCCAGCCATTTCGCGCCTGCTTGTGGCTCTCATGCAGGGTCACGCGCTGGCCAAGGCTGAGGCGCCTTCGGAGTTCGAAAGCCACGTTTCATGGCGTAACAGCAGAGTAAGTCTCAACCGATTGCAAAGGTGTCTCGATGGCCAACGTCCTGCGTGACTTCATCAAGCGTGCGCCGGCCAGCCCGGATTTAATGGTTGCGTTGATGCTGCTTCTGGCTGTCGCGATGATGGTCATGCCTATCCCGGTCGTGGTGGTCGACGCCCTGATAGGATTCAATATGGGGTTGGCCATACTGCTGATGATGGTTGCCCTGTATGTCAGTACTCCACTTGATTTTTCCTCTTTGCCCGGCGTTATTTTGATTTCCACTGTATTCCGTCTCGCGCTCACGGTCGCAACGACGCGACTGATCCTGGCCGAGGGGGAGGCCGGCAGCATTATTCATACTTTTGGCGATTTCGTCATTTCAGGCAATATCGTGGTGGGTTTCGTCATATTTCTGGTCGTCACCATGGTGCAATTCATGGTCCTCGCGAAGGGTGCCGAACGGGTGGCAGAAGTGGCGGCGCGTTTCACGCTGGATGCTCTGCCGGGCAAGCAAATGGCGGTCGACGCAGAGCTACGCAACGGCCACATCGATGCCAACGAATCCCGCCGGCGGCGCGCCGAATTGGAGAAGGAAAGCCAACTCTATGGCGCGATGGACGGCGCGATGAAATTTGTGAAGGGCGATTCCATCGCCGGGCTGGTGGTTATCTGCATCAACATGCTGGGTGGAATTTCGATCGGCCTGCTCTCCAAGGGCATGTCCTTCGGCGAGGTACTGCATCACTACACTCTGCTGACGATAGGCGATGCATTGATATCGCAGATTCCGGCCCTTCTGCTCTCCATTACTGCGGCGACCATCGTCACCCGTGTGACTGGGACGGCGAGGATCAACCTCGGTACAGAAATGGTCAGTCAGCTCACGGCCAGCACTCGAGCCTTGCGACTGGCGGCCGGCGTCCTGGTTGTAATGGGGTTCGTTCCTGGGTTTCCCCTCCCCGTCTTTCTGATGCTGGCCGCAGTGTTCGCTGCGGTAAGCATTGTCAAGGCTGATGTGCTGGGCGCCGGCACTGCCGATGCGAAAGGTGGAACTGCAGCGGAGCCTAAGCAAGCCGCGCCTGCGAAGGAATTCCCGATCGCATTTTTTCTAGCGCCAGATCTTATGCAGGCGGTCGATCAAGCCGAATTGCAAAAACATATTGGGCGCGTTTCGCTCCTGGTCACAGCCGATCTGGGCATTATCGTTCCTCGCATCCCTGTCTTGGTTGACGAGCAGCTGCCTGAATCGCAATTCCGAATTGATGTCGAGGGCGTGCCAGTCGAACAGGACGCCTTAGATCCAAACCAGATGGCGCTCCGAGCCGATGTAGCGCACGTCGACTCGAGCGGTGTCCCCCTTAGACGTGAGCCGAAAACGGACACACTCCCGGTTGAACATACCCCTGCAAAGGCCCTTACGGGCGCCGGCACGGAGCATAGGGCTCCCGGCGAACTCCTCGCCTTGCGCGTCCATGCAGCGTTGACCCGCTACGCACCGCGATTGGTGGGCATCCAAGAGACCCGACATTTCCTGGGCCGAATGGAGCAGGAATATTCTGAGCTTGTGAAAGAGGTGCTACGCACGACGCCGATTCCTCGGATTGCCGATGTTCTGCGCCGCCTCCTGGAGGAAGGTATCCCAATCCGCCACACCCGTCTCGTGTTGGAGGCATTGGCCGAATGGAGCGAGCGTGAGCAGAACGTTGCCCTGCTGACGGAATATGTCCGTTCTGGTTTGAAGCGACAGATCTGCCACCGCCATGCCAACACGGAGGGCATCGTGTCCGCCCTGGTCGTCGAGCGCGAGAGCGAGGATGTGATGCGTGGCGCGGTTCGAGATTCGGATGCAGGCCCCTATCTCGCACTGGAGGATCGGCAAAGCGAAGCGATGCTATCACAGATACGTCAGGTCCTTTCGAACGCAGAACCGGGTCAAACCCGCCCTATTCTGTTGACGTCGATGGATGTCCGACGTTTCGTCCGCGGCTTTCTGACGCGAAACGGGGTTGATCTCGCCGTGCTGTCTTATCAAGACCTCGCCTCCGACTTTACAATTCGCCCCGCAGGATCCGTCACACTCCCGCACGGATCGAACAGCGGATTGTTAGAGTAGTCCCACCTTTCCTAACTGAACGCCACGCGCCTCCCCGATAACTGAGAGATAACATGAATAGTAATACAGTTTCTCCATCGCCTATGTTTCTGCGCCGGAACTCACTTCTTTTTGCCGTACTCGCCATTCTGCCTTTGGGCGGTTGCGCCAGCTGGCAAAAGCCGGCTCTTTCCGTGCAGGAGACATCTTCCCCCGAGTTGCTCAGCGCCGATCAAATCGATCCGGCTATGCGCGAACGCATTTTGCGCGAAGTTGGTCAGGATGTTCAAGAGCGGGCTTTGCGGGATGAGGTGAAGCAGCACCCGGACAATGTTGATGCGGCGATACGACTTACAAATGCCTTGGTGGGCCAGAAGCGCCCGCACGAAGCGGTTGAGGTGCTCGACAGCGTCTTGGTTGCAGCCCCAGGAAACGTACGTGCATTGAATGCGAAGGGCGTGATTTTGGACATTGAGGGGCGGCATGACGCGGCACAGGCCCTGTATCGGCGAGCTCTCGAAAACGAGCCAGGCAATCAGATGGTGCAGCATAACTTCAATCTGTCGCTTGCCTTTAACGGCAAGTCCAAACAACCAAGGTTAGCACGATCGCAATAGGTGGGCACAGTGCATGCGCAGCCTGTTCCCCGGCTCGAACACGCGCTCGGCTCCCATCATAGATGGCCCCCTGAAGAGAGCCATATCTATGCAAAACAGTTGCTCCAGATCTGGCCGGCAGAGATCGGCAGGAGAGCCGGATGACATCACGCGGCCACCCGCAAGGCCACCCGCCTCGCTTCGTTGCCAGAGCGCCCTCTCCCTCGCCGGTCACCGTCTCGCAATGCGGCGACCTGGCTTAAGGCGGTCGACCGAGCGCCCGATGCAGTAGCCATGAATACGTAACGCAGCGATGGACCCGCCGGATCGTGTCGCGCTTGTGCTGGCCGTCCCTGCCATTACAGCACGGTGATTGTAGCTGGATCCTATTCTAGAGGCATCGATGGTGTGGATGCCTTCGATCCAAACAATCGATTTGTTGAATTCGTCCGCCTGAGGAAATTAGCTGCGGCGATCCGACTTCCGACGCCTGCAGGCGCAAAACCAACAGCGTGAGCGCTGCGGGTCCGGAGGCAGGCTGCAAAGTGCAATCACCAGCGCTGATAAGCGGCAAGTGAAGAATGTATCGCTCGGGCGACTCCTGTGTTGTGCACGGTTGCCCCGCGAGGTGAACTGTAGCAGCTTGGCAGCTCAGCGTTCACGAAAGGAGAAAAGATTTGGGGCCAAGCAAAGACCGGCTTTTTTGATTGTCTTGCTGTATCGCTATGGTGGGGCGGGCGCGACCGCTCCCATAATTCAATACGCTGCCTTTAGCGATGGACGATGACGGGATGCGTCGCCGAGACTTCAATGGTGGAGGAGCAGCGCACCCGTCGATCCATTTGCTTTCAGCGGCAACCGCCACTATGAAGCGACACTTCGCCCAACTGTGTTTCAAGCTGCCCGGAGAAGTTTATGACAGAAGAACCCCACAAGACCGACATCCTCATCGAGCTCACTGCCGATGTTGTATCAGCCTACGTCTCCAACAACCCCGTCCCGGCGGGGGAGCTTCCTGCCCTGATCGCCCAAGTGCACGGGGCTCTAAACGGCACGGCTGGACTCATACCGGCAGAAGAGCCTGTGCCTGTAAAAAAACCTGCTGTCCCGATCAAAAAGTCGATCGAACCGGACTACATCATTAGCCTTGAAGACGGCAAGAAATTCAAATCGCTAAAGCGCCATCTGGCGACGCACTATGGTCTGACCCCAGACGAATATCGCGCCAAATGGGGTCTGCCGTCGGATTATCCCATGGTGGCGCCGAATTACGCCGCTGCGCGCTCCGCCTTGGCCAAGACCATGGGACTCGGCCGCAAACCGAAAGAGCCGGAAGCCCCAGCCACGGCGCCGGCGAAACGGACCCGCAAGAAGGTCGCAGCCTAAATCCGTATCAACAGTCGTTCGGACGCGCAGCAGCCGTTGGCCCAATCTGCGCGGAATCAAAGGGCGGGGATGAGCCCCGCCTTTCCCGTCCAAGAGCCTCATTTCCAGAGTAATTCATGATGGCTCCAGCAATCCCTGCCGCGGCATTAACTTGCATGCTCCGGCCCGGGTTTCGAGCCGTCAATGCGTTCCGGCGATGACGAACCTTGCCAAGGCTTTCCCGGACCGTTAGCCAGCCTTGCTGAGGCTGCCTGCAGAGGACTTTCCCGTGCGGCGATCCTGTTCCACCTCGTAGTTGATCTTCTGGCCCTCATTAAGGGTCGACAGGCCCGCTCGTTCAACAGCGGAAATGTGGACAAAGACATCCTGACCGCCGTTGTCAGGCTGAATAAAACCAAAACCCTTCGTGCTGTTGAACCACTTCACCGTTCCAGTCGCCATATCCATTCCTTTGTAATAAGTCGCAACTTAGGCAGGCCATTCACGCCAGCCTGATTTGTACACGAGACTTTAGGCGCATCAAAATCGGAAAATTGCAAGGCCCACTCGATCGCCTGATCTCCAGCAGCAACTGCAACATATGCGAGGCGCGTGCCAGACGAGGCGTATGCCAGACGTTTCGTCGTGCGCTGTCGCTCGAACGTTGACAGAAACAATGACACACCTTGCAAACTCGGCACATCTTGTGGACGTGCTCGGGTCGCTTCTCGACTGCGATACCCGCTCCTGACCGGGTATCGTCGGCCAAAATGAGGGTTTTTGTCATGTGCCGCCAGACCGAAAGATCAGGCGCGCAGCGACCTGCACATTCAAACCGGAACCCGCGAACCTCGATTAGCTTCTGCCTGCTCCGAAGGGCGGTAGCCTGCTCTGAGGCGGGCCACTGTCGGGTTGAAAACCAACTGTCGGGTTCGGAACCCCAGATTGTCGGCAAGGTACGCGCCGCCCACTGGTTGGCCAAAGGGCACTGGCTCCTGATCCTGCCGCCATGCTCGCCCGATCTCAACCCGATCAAGACAGGTCTGCTCAAAACTCAAGGCGCGGCTGCGGAAGAAGGCGGCCAAAACTTTCGACGCTCTCTGCGGAACTCTCGGCGATATCTGCCAGCTGCTGGAGCCAAATCAAAAACCATTAATTGCGACAGGTGATTTTATGACATTCATTGCGAAGAGGCCAGAATGAACAGCGGAAGAGAGTAGCAGCTCTCTGGTCGCGGCGAGGTGGATCGTCGACACGATCGGCACCTGGCCCGTGCGGGGATCGCACCGCAGCCAGCACCAGAGCCAGACCTTGACCGCTTGCCTTGCTCAGGCGCCACAACAACGAGTGGCTGGAAGCAGATCCACGTGAACTCAGCGATATCGATCAGACGATGCTTACCCTCATGAAAGCCGATCCCGACGCTGTCCAGCGCCGCGAAATCCTGACCAGCATATGGCGCATCGGATGCCACCGCCTGCACACTCACCATCGACATGCCGGAACTCGGAACCAAAGGCCGCAAGCCTCGCCGGCCTCGGCAAAATGGAGCGGCCGCGCCTGGGCGGCCGGGCCAATGTTCGCCAGGCCCTCTACATGCCCGGCCCTTCGCCCTGCGCTTCAACCCCGACCTCAAGGCAAAATACCAGGCGCTAAAGGCGGCAGGCAAACCCGCAAAGGTCATCATCTTGTTGCGAAAGCTCCTCATCCTAGCAAACGCTCTCCTCAAGGCGCAGCGAAAATGGCCCCTAAAACCCTTGACCGAAACGGATACCTTAGCCTTTCAGGTGAGGCGGGCCGAGATAGACCAACCGCGGGTTTAACTTCGCGAGTTTAAGCTGATTATGCCGATGCAACTCTAGCGCCTGCGCGACCGTTTTAGCTTCCATCAACAAGGCGGCAGGGTGGGAGGAAGTACCCTCCCCTGCCGCGAACAAGCTTTGGACAAAGCCCCACCTTGTCCGTAATGTGATCGGGAGGCCGGGGCGCGGCGGTGCTCAGCGGATGTGACGCGCGAGATCTGCGACCCTACCCATCAGCACTTCCATCGGTCCTCGCTGGAAGACGCGCAGCCAAAGCACCGCAAAAGTGCTGATAACCACAACGAAGCCAAAGAGCGTGGACAGGCTCTCGTCTTTGAAAATGTTTATCTTCATAAGATAGGCTATTCCCGCAATGTGCAGCACATAGGCCGTCAAAGACATCGAGCCGACTGCGATTATTGGCCAGACCAGCTTTCGCAGACGCGGGAGCGCATCCACAGCGAGCATGCAAGCCGCCAAGATGATCATTGCGCAACCGGTGCTGCCCACGATCGAAAGCGTCGTTTCGCTATGAGGTGCGGCTATCCATGACGACTTGACTATAAATGACGACTTGGAAGGCTCAAAAGCGCCGTCAACGTCAGACCACCACAAGGAGGTTTCAGTCAAAGCGCGGGAACTCAGCGCGAGCAAGGATCCCCCATGGCCCAACACGGCCAGCGCGACCCCCGCCAGACCAAGGCGCCAATGCGCTGCTAGCGTATTAAGATTAAGGCGCGCGATGGCCATGCCAGCGATGAGGAAAGGAACCCAGGTCACCGCGGGATAGTAGCCGTTGACCATGAGGTTGAAGACCGGGTCGAGGAGGTTGGGGGCAACCGACAGAAGGGAGGAACGGACTTGCGGGAGAACTAATGCCGTAGCGGCAGCGATCAAGCCCAGCTGATATGCGCTGAGCCGATGGAGCGGCAATACCAACAAGAAGCAAATTCCGTAGTATTCTAGGATGACTTCGACCTGGGTACCGAGGCAGCCCAGGATTGAGCCAAGCGCGAGCAAAACAAGGGCACGAATTGCGACTCTGGCGATGGCCTGTCTACCGGCTATCCCCGACTTCGGCGCCTTGCGACCTGTAATCAGGAGGATTGAAAAACCGGCCAATACGGCAAACAGGGCCGACGGCCGCCCATGGGTTAGTTCCATCAGAAACCCGACTAGTCCTCCTTCGCCGGGGTCGGGACCGAGATGGGCGGCATACATCCCGAAGACAGCCAGGCCCCGAGCGAGGTCGATGCCGACCAGCCGATCTACTACCGACCCATTCCTAGCGTCGGCAACCGGTGCCTTCATTACCATGGTAGATTCCCTTGCTGGGTGTGTGGATCGCGGGAGCCGCGATAGGAGAGCCGGTCGGCTGCTGCCGTCGCCTCGTGAAAGGGTTCAAAACATCGCGCCATCTGGCGCATCGAGCCGGCGACAGAGCTGTTCAGCCATTAGCCTGGGGTAAGAACAACAGATCGGCTCACAAAGCCTGTGTCACGGACCTGAAAAGTGGTGTCGCGGAACCGTCGTTTTTTGCATGATGGCTAAGCCGAGAGATCCACTGCACCGACGAGAGACTCAGCGACGTTAGATATCCGATCAGTACGCCGCGGCTCCGCCGGTGACGATCACCCCGGGTGTCAAGGCCAGGGCGTAAACCTGCCATAATCTGTGGTAGTGCGCCCGCGACCAATCCGTTCGACAAAGCTCGGCGCATGGTCGAGCCAATCATATTCTTCCATGTGGCTGTTGCCTGAAAAACCGAAGACGCCGTTCGCTGGTCCAGCTGTTCCAGACCTCGGCCTGCGTCGGTCATTAGAACCGGCGCGCCTGTTTCCCAAATCAATTTGCTGATGCAGCCGCCGGGGGTCACATTGAGCAAAAGTGCCGAGGTCAGGACGGGTTTCATAGGGGCTCTTCGTTTGGCTTTGTTAACGACCCCTTTCTTGCAAGTTGTAGCTGACAGCAGCCTGAAAGCTCCCCAAATAATTCGCTGCCGCCGGTTCAGCCTATTGTCAGCTTCGACCAATAAGATGGGAGCCTTGCCCTCATACCGGAGCTCGGCAGCATGATGCGAATACTGCTCACTGAAGACGATAAGGACCTTGGAAGTGCTATGCACGATCATTTGGTGGCTGGTGGCCACGCGGTCGACTGGGCCAAGAACCTGTCCGAAGCGCGCGATTATGCAGCTGTGGTCGGCTACGACCTTATTTTGCTCGACGTTCACCTGCCGGACGGCAATGGGATCGACTATCTGCGGGAGCTGATCAAGGAACTTGAATCGGCACCGGTCATCATTCTGACAGCCTGCGATCGGATTTCGCATCGCATCGAGGGCTTCAACGCTGGAGCCGACGACTATTTGGTCAAGCCGTTCGATCTGGGGGAACTCTCAGCGCGTATCCATGCAGTGGCACGTCGCCATGGGCATTTTCCGGAGCCGCAATTTTCGGTTGGGACGCTTTCCATACAGGCAGCCGAGCGACGCCTCTTCCGCGACGGGCAGGAGGTCTACCTGACTTGACGCGGATGGGCGGTGCTCGACTACCGTCTGCCCCAGCCCTGCACGGTCGTTTCAAAAGGGAAGATCGTGGACGCGCTTTTCGGCAGACGGCGCTGATTCATACTCTAAAAGAAAATTCGGCTTCCAGTTGCCTTGGCCATGACTGCCCTTCCCGAAAGATGGGTGACAGTTCATTCCGGATAGATGGGTTACACTTTCGGCCCTTTGCAAGGAGAGCAAGGTGCCTTGGAAGGAGTGTAACGTCATGGAAGAGCGGCTGAAGTTCGTCGCCCGGCTGCTGGACGGCGAGAAGATGGCGGTGCTTTGCCGGGAGTTCGATATCTCGCGCAAGACCGGCTACAAGATCCTCACGCGCTACAACGACAGCGGCCTGGAGGGGCTGACGGACCGATCGCGGCGGCCCTATCGCCACGCCAATCAGCTTCCGTTTCAAATCGAGAAGCTGATTGTGCGCCTCAAGCAAGACAAGCCGACATGGGGTGCGCCGAAGATACGCGAGCGGCTGGCCCGGCTGTATCCGGATGTGCACCGGCCCGCGATCTCGACCGTGCATGCCGTGCTCGACCGCCGGCATGGTCGAGCGCCGCAAGCGCAGGCGCAACAGGGCGACGGGGACACCACTTTCAAACGGCTGTCGCCCTAACGATCTTTGGTGTGCCGACTACAAGGGCGAGTTCGGCAGAGAACACGGCCGGGACAGGGGATCACAAACACTTGACCGTTCCAGACCCTGGCAGTGGCGCATCGATTGACCGTTGGCTCTGTTCGTGGGCACCGAAAATAGGGCCTTCTTGGTCCTCGGCAGAGAATATGGCCCGGACGGGGGATAACAAACACTTGACCGTTCCAGACTCTGGCAGTGGCGCATCGATTGACCGTCGACTCTGTTCGCGAGCGCCGAAAATACGGACGACCCCTATGGTCAAAGTGCACTTCTGACCTGCTAGGCACTGTTCGATAACTGGAGGCACCCGCTACGGTGCCCTCGTATTTAAGACACCTGTCAGTTTCAAGCCTGGACATTGACGCGTGGCGCGGCTGCCATTCGTTGACCGCCACGTCGAATTGCCCGCCAACCAGTGTACAGCCGCCGGTGGTCACATTGAGCAAAAGTGCCGAGATCAGGAGGGGTTTCCTAAGGCCTCTTCGTTTGGCTTTGTTAACGACCCCTTTCTTGCAATTGTAGCTGACAGCAGCCTGAAAGCCCCCAGATATTCGCTGGCGCCGGTTCAGCCTACTGTCAGCTTCGATCAATAAGGCAGGAGCCTTGCCCTCATACCGGAGCTCGGCAGCCTGATGCGAATACTGCTCATTGAAGACGACGACGACCTTAGAAGTGCTGTGCACGATCATTTGGTGGCTGGTGGCCACGCGGTCGACTGGGCCGAGGGCCTGTCCGGAGCGCGCGGTCATGCAGCTGTGGCCGGCTACGACGTTATTTTGCTCGACGTTCACCTGCCGGACGGCAATGGCATCGACTATCTGCGGGAGCTGATCAAGGGGCTTGATACAACGCCGGTCATCATTCTGACAGCCCGCGATCGGATTTCGCACCGCATCGAGGGGCTCAACGCTGGCGCCGACGACTATTTGGTCAAGCCGTTCGATCTGGGGGAACTCTCGGCACGCATCCGTGCAGTGGCACGTCGCCAAGGGCATTTTCCGGAGCCGCAATTTTCGGTTGGGACGCTTTCCATACAGGCAGCCGAGCGACGCCTCTTCCGCGACGGGCAGGAGGTCCACCTGTCTGGACGCGAATGGGCGGTGCTCGACTGCCTTCTACGCCGGCCCGGTTCGGTCGTTTCAAAGGGGAGGATCGAGCACGCGCTTTATTCATTCAATTCGGAGTTCGAGAGCAACACAGTGGAGGTTTATGTCAGCCGGCTCCGCAAGAAGATCGGCGGGGATAGAATAGCAACCGTGCGTGGCTCCGGATACAGGCTCGTGGTCACATGACGAACTCGAACAGCATGACGAGAAAGCTGATATCGTGGTTAGGCGGGGCAACGCTCCTGGTTTGGATCGCCGCCCCAACCATTGCTGCGTTCATTTTTTGCAATAATGTAAACGAAAGTTCGGATGACTTGCTCCAGGCGAGCGCAGAGTACAGAGAACCAGAGCTGATCAAGGTCTTGAATGGAAAACACGTTGATCAATACAATAACCACTTGCCAACTTATAAAAAGTACTGGACCTATCGTGAGCAGGTTATTAATAAGTACGGGGTAGTGCTTATTTCCGAACCGGAAGAGGGTCAGCAGCCCTTCCCTGATGCTCCCCTGAGTAACGGCTTTTGGGGAAACGCTGATTACCGCGTCTACACAGAGGAGATCCAAGACGGCGTGTATCATCAGTTGGCCGAACCGCTTGATGGCCGCCGTACCACAATCGCGAAGGGCGCACTTTTTGTCTTCCTTCCGACACTCGTGCTCCTGCCCTTTAGCTTAGCTGTTTGGTGGATCGTGATCCGGCGCTCGCTGCGGCCAATCGAGGTACTGCGACAGCAGATCGGATCGCGCGACGGCGGCAATCTGTCACCAATGGACTTGGGCGATTTCCCGGCAGAGTTGGCTCCAATCGCGGCATCCGTCAATCGGCTTCTCGATCGTCTGCGGGCGGCTCTCGAGGCCGAACGCGAGTTCGCCGCAAACAGTGCGCATGAACTGCGCACGCCGATCGCAGGTTCAATCGCTCAGATGCAGAGATTAGTGGCCGAGCTTCCCAATGGGTCGGCCAAAATGCGTGCGCGCGGCATCGAGCAAGCGCTGTCGAGCCTTGGCCGCCTTGTCGAAAAAGTGCTTCAGCTCGCTCAAGCCGAATCGGGGGTTGGCATGGCGGATCACGCGATCGATCTTGTCCGATCGGTTCGGCTGGAAATCGACGACCTGAGGAAAAAGCCGCAATATGCCGGACGCCTGCATCTTAACGTCGACGGCTGCACCACTTTGATGCGCAAAGTGGATGTCGATGCGTTTGGGATCCTCCTTCGTAACCTGATCGAGAATGCGCTGATACATGGACTGCCCACTGTTCCGACAACAGTTTCCGTCCAAACTGATGGAACCATCGCTATTGCAAACGCCGGACCGGTGGTGCCCCTCCCCGACCTCGAAGGGCTTACAAAGCGATTTAGTCGTGGTGCTACTCCTGCTGCGGGCTCAGGCCTTGGTCTACATATCGCTAACATGGTTATCCAGCGGATCGGTGGCAGTCTAGAGCTTGCGTCGCCCGCCCGCGGTCGCAATGATGGTTTCGAGGCGATCATACGAATTCCTCAATGACACCGGTGAATTCGACGACAGTTGGACACAGGGCGGATTGCTGGCAAGGCTGCTGACAGGGCGAACTGTACGGCAGTATGTATACGGCGTAGAAATCGTACTTCACACAACGCATTTCGGCCGCGGCAATCAATGCCGCTATCATCGTCTGAGCAGTTCGATCGAAGCGACACGACATGATCGGCAAAATCGAAGGCTCCGCCTCACCGCTCGCTCGATTTCGCCCGGGGAGAAAAAAGGCCATCCGAGAAAGTGCAAGCCGCCGCGCAAAGGCGACGTGTCCAATTGTCTGGGTGCCCCTGTGCGCCGGCCCGATCGGGTTGGCGGGGTCCAGTAAGGACCCGGACCAACCATTCCATTTAGACGACCGGCAGGTTTTAATCGGCGTCCGGATCGCCGTCCCAAAATGCCCCAAGTATACGGCTAGAAAGGCTGCCAACGATCGAGCTTTGGTCGGAGGCGTGCTTGTCAGCGTCTTGGGTGCTTGACCGGCCTTTGCAATGGCCATCGCCATCGCAAGTATCGTGCGTGGCCAGTGAGACCGCAATTTCATCAGCCTGGAGCCGACCGTATCGGTGCTTTTTTATGATTTAGGGATTTTTCGTTTTCCTCTTGGATCATCACGGGTTTGGAGAGGATCTGGTGTTAAGTGCCATTCGGAGCGCCGGCGAACCGCCCGAAATTAATGTGGTCGAGTGATGAAGCCTCCCGAATGCGTTAAACGAGACCCTTTATGGCGGCCCTGGCTGACAACAGTCTGAAAGCTGCAAGCGGCATGCGAAAATGGGGCGATCCTGAATGACGACAGATGCTATCAACATGAAAGAGGCTCGCCCTGAAAGCTGAGCACGCTTTATGCTCAGGCTGCTGACAAGGCCAAAGCAGCGTAAGTGCGTAGTGAAATCCAAGGTCCACATGGGTCGTCGCGCGTCCCATGCGCCTGGGAAGGCGCCGGCCCGGCCAAGCTTTCCCAGCTCGTCCGCATGATGCTTCGCTGAGCGTCAATGGACGTTGGCGCGAGACCAAGGCGTCGTGCGTTGCAATCCGGACGGTCCAGGGTATCAGGAGTTTCACGGCCTCGGCCCGCTTGGCTGGCCACAGTTGAAGCTCCAACGTACCGGCTGGCACCGGGAAATTGGGCTCTGCGCTGCCTCAACGCTGATGGCACGGTCAATGCTTGCCTACCGATGGGGCCGCCCATGCCGTGATGCTGTCGGTCGACGTTCGCAAACCAGACCCTCGCGAGACCCAGCGAAGGGGCTCGCCGGTACGACGAGGGACCTTACCTCTTTATGCGCGGCATCATTAGCCTTACACGTCGTCCCTCGCGCTCGGGTCTTTGTGGGGCGGATGAAGTCCTGATCGCGGTGGCACTGCTGCATGTTTGCGTAAGACCCATCCAGTCACGATCGCGCTGTCCTTCGATGTCGCGGTGCTGATAGGCGGGCAGATCGGTGTGCGCGGCGCCCGCCAAAGGATCGTCGTCACGCCGGAGGAGGCGAGCGTCATAGCCGGCGCGCCGGCGAAAGGCGCTTTCTGTCGGATGCCCGACAATGTCGGATATCGCAAGTATCAAGGTTGGATCAAACCTTGCGAATCGGGGCTTTCTTACTTGGCACGGGGCATGCTCAGGTATCCGCAAACACCCAATGGATAACGAGCAGACTTCCCATGGCCTCACCATGCCGAAAGTTTCCCGGACGCATCCAAAGATGAGGCTCGCGTCAGGCCCAGCAACACGCTGACGGCTCATGTGGCTCGGCGTCGCGTGCCGATCCACTTTCTCCCAATAGGCGTTCGGGAGACATAGATCCTTCAAAATGAGGAACAGATCACTTTGCCAGGAACGCAGCCCATAACCCCACTCTCCCTACCAGAACTACCAAGCAAGCCCCGCACTCATGGGCTTCGCAGGACGTCCGTTGCGTCCGAGTTGGTCGGCGCGGGGCCGGCTCCGATCCCCGTCGCATGGGAGGACGGCAAGGCGAGGGATTTCGTGCTCGACAACGGCATGGAGGTGGTCGTCATTCCCAACCACCGGGCGCCGATCGTCACCCACATGGTGTGGTACAAGATCGGCAGCGCCGACGAGCCGCCGGGCAAATCCGGCATCGCCCATTTCTTCGAGCATCTGATGTTCAAGGCGACGACCAACCATGCGGGCGGCGAATTCGACCGCGCAGTGTTCGAGATCGGCGGCTCCAACAACGCCTTCACCTCCTCCGACTACACCGCCTTCTATCAGACAGTGGCGCCGTCGGCGCTCGAGCTGATGATGAGCTTCGAGGCCGACCGAATGCGAAACCTCATCCTGACCGACGATGTCGTCAAGACCGAGCGCGATGTGGTCATCGAGGAGCGCCGCTCAAGCACCGACACCAACCCGCAGGACGTTCTCCATGAGGAGATCGACGCGACGCTGTGGCAGAACCACCCCTATCGCATCCCGATCATCGGCTGGATGCAGGAGATCGAGCAGCTGAACCGCGTCGACGCCACCGTCTTCTATGAAAAGTACTACTGGCCCAACAACTCCGTGCTGATCGTGGCCGGCGATGTCGAACCGGACACGGTGCGGGCGCTGGCCGAAAAGACCTATGGCAAGGTGGCGCGCGGACCTGACCTGCCGCCGCGCATCCGGCCGGTTGAGCCCGAGCAGAACACCAGGCGCACCGTCACGCTCTCAGACGCCCGCGTCAGCGTGCCCAGTTTTTCGACGCAGTGGGTGGTGCCGTCCTACCACACCGCCAAGCCGGGCGAGGCCGAAGCGCTCGACCTGCTGGCCGAAATTCTCGGCGGCGGTAACCGCGGCCGGCTCTACCAGGCGCTCGCTGTCCAGCAAGGTATCGCTTCCAGCGCCCGCGTCTATTTCCAGGGCACTGTGCTCGACGACACCAAGTTCGCCATCTATGGCGCACCGCGCGGCGATGCCAAGCTGGCTGATCTCGAAGCGGCGGCCGCTGCCGAAGTTGCCCGCATTGCCGAGGATGGTGTCAGCAACGAGGAACTAGGCAAGGCCAAGGACCACTATTTGCTCAATATGATCTTTGCGGAAGACAACCTGGACTGGCTCGCCAGCATCTACGGCTCGACGCTGGCCACCGGCGGTACCGTGAAGGATGTCGAGGAACGGCCGAATCGCATCCGCAAGGTTACCCCCGAGCAAATCAAAGCAGTTGCCGCCCGCTATCTCGCGTTCGACCGTTCGACCACGGGCTATCTCTTGCCCAAGACGGAGAATCAAGAGATGACGCTCGGCGCTCGGCCCCATGCTGCGATGAACATCCAGGAGGTGAAGTCCGAAAAGGGCATCATCGCCTGGCTGGTGGAGGACCACACAGTGGAAATCGTCAACATCGGCTTTGCCTTCAAGGGCGGCACCAAGCAGGACCCGGTCGGGAAGGAGGGGATGGCCAAACTGATGGCCGGCCTGTTCATCGAAGGCGCTGGCCATTACGACAGCGGTGCCTTCCAGGTGAAGCTCGACCATGCCGGCGCCGAAATGAGTTTGGACGCGCAAAGCGACGACATCTACGGATCGATGTGCATGCTTTCCAAAAAGCAGGACGCGGCGTTCGGCCTGCTTCGGCTCGCGCTGAACGCGCCGCGCTTCGAGCAGGGGCCGATCGATCGCGTCCGCGCCGAGATTGTCTCCCGCATCGTCGGCAGCGAGCGAGACCCTAACGCCATCGCTCAGCGCAAATGGCTGCGCGCGATCTATGGCGCGCATCCTTGTTCAAGGCCGGGAGAAGGCACAAAAGAGAGCCTCCCCGGCATCACGCCGTCCGACCTCCGCGCCTTCCACCAGGCCATTTTCGCTCGCGACGGGCTCCATATTGCCGTGGTGGGTGACATTGACGCGAACACGTTGAGGGAAAGGCTTGACCAGCTGTTTGGTGATTTGCCTGAGCAACAAACCCTCGTCCCCGTCTACGATGTCGCGCCGAAACTCGGTCAACTGGTGGAGGAGAACTACGACCTGCCGCAGACTTCGCTGACGTTGGCCTGGCCTGGCGTGAAGCCTAGCGCGCCGGATTTCTACGCGGCCGTGCTGCTGAACGACATCCTTGGCGGCTCATACTTGACTTCCCGCCTTTACGAGGAGGTACGTCAAAAACGCGGCCTTGCCTATCACGTCAGCTCTGAACTAACCCTTGACTCGCTTCTGGTTACGACAGAGACACGCTCGGACTGCGCTGCCCAAACACTGAGCATCGTGCGAGATGTGGTAAAGCAGATGGCGCAGCAAGGACCGACCGGGGCCGAGCTCAAGGCGGCGAAGAAGCACCTGATCGGCGCCTATGCCATCGACCAACTGGGCTCGACCCGCTCGATTGCAGACCGGCTCCTGGATTTGCAGATTCACAAGGCCGACGTCGACTACAACCAGCGTCGCGCCCGCAGCATCGGTCGGGTGACGCTCAAACAGGTCAAGGCGGCGGCCAAAAAGCTGCTTTCGGCCGAGCCCGCCATTTTGGTGGTCGGCCCGCCGCTGGGCGGCAAGGATGAGTAAAGAAACTCATCACACCTTCCTTCTTCATCGGGGCTTCTCGTGGGAAGAGCGTTGGAGGCCCGTGGGCCAAGCAGATCATGCAGACGCGCGGAGTCGTTTTCGCCGACCTTGCGCGGCATTGGCGGTCCGGCGGCCTCTCGCCGAAATGGCGCTCCTCAGCATGTATGCCGCCTTTTTGCAGAATTCAGTCGCACGCCACCAGCAGGCATGGTGGATGAAGCAAACATCCGACTGCTTAATCCATCAATTGATGAACCGCGGGCACTCAAACTAACGAAACTGCTGTCTTTTCATCGGGCTAGCGTGGTCTACCAGCTGCTTTGCCGAGGCCCTACGACGAACCCACTGGTGCAGAATACACACTGACGGCCCGTCGACCTGGATGTTCGCTGCGTTGAGGAGGAATCCGGTATTGCCCCTGTGCCTGCCGATGATCCGTCGCCTGAAATCCCCGCACCTGTTTGGAGCCATCGACCGCCTGCCGGCACTCGGCAGACCAGTTGGCAATAAGACGTTCGAGGTCGTCAATCCGTCGACCGGCGAAGTTTTGGCAGAGCTTCCCGATATGGGCGTGGAGGAGACACGTGCTGCGGTAGACAAGGCCTATGTTGCGCAGTCGGGATGGGCCGCGTTGACGGCCCGAGAACGTAGCGACGTTCTTTGGCGATGGCATCAGCTGATCATCGACCATGCAGGCGATCTCGCCGCGATTCTGACTGCGGAAATGGGCAAGCCGCTTGCCGAAGCCATTTCAGAGGTATCGCATGCGGCGGCGTATCTGCAATGGTATGCCGAAGAGGCCAATCGCGTCTATGGGGAGACGATCTCGGCACCCTCGACAGACCGCCGAATGCTAGTGATCAAGCAGCCCATCGGCGTTGTTGGCACGATCACGCCATGGAATTTCCCGGCCTCCATGGTGGCGCGCAAAATCTCGCCGGCCTTGGCTGCGGGCTGCACAATCGTGCTCAAGCCCGCTGAACAGACGCCGCTTGTGGCTGGCGCAATGTTCGCCCTCGCCCATCAGGCCGGCTTTCCCGATGGCGTGGTCAACCTGATCTATGCGTCCGAAGGTGATCGCGTGGGCCGTGAACTCTGCACCAATTCCAAGATTCGAAAGATCAGCTTCACCGGTTCGACGGAGGTCGGACGGCTGCTGATGCGTCAGTGCTCTGACCAGATCAAGAAGGTCAGCCTTGAACTCGGCGGCA